>WUQU01000514.1 GCA_009889605.1 Candidatus Bathyarchaeota archaeon
CATTAAAACTTGTAGAATCTTGTTTACGGTTGAAAGTCTGGGATCAACCTTTCCCTGTTCTATTTTTGCTATATGCGCTTGCGAAACTCCAACAATTTCTGCCAATTTCTTTTGAGTCAATTTTGCCTCCAATCTTAACTTTTTAATTAGGGGGCCGGTGATTGCCAATATAACCACCAGTTATTTCATAATGTAAAATTAATACAGCAAAATATATATTTGTTGCCGCGTATACGGTTGAACTTCACGTGGAGGCTCAGAATGCGAAACATAATCGTTGAAAATCTGAAACAGACACCCCTTGAAAAGCAGCGGATAGAAATCGTTGAAAGAAAAGGTTTAGGCCACCCTGATTGCATCTGCGACGCAGTAATGGAGCAAATCTCTCTACGCCTAAGCAAGGAATACTTGGAAAAAGCAGGCACAATACTACACCATAACGTTGACAAGTCCCTACTTGTAGCAGGACAAACGGAAAACAGATTCGGGGGAGGCCACGTAACACAACCAATGCTCTTCGTGTTTGGTGATAGAGCAACAACAGAAATCAACGGCACAAAAATCAATGTTGAAGAAATAGCCATAAACGTCGCAAAAGAATGGTTCAAGAAAAACATGCGGTTTGTAGATCCGGAAAAACATGTGAAGTATCAGGTTGAACTGAAACCAGGCTCAACGGGACTTGTAGACATTTTCAAACGAAAGGGAGAAAAATTAGGAGCAAACGACACTTCTGCGGCTGTAGGATACGCGCCTCTGACCAGAACAGAGAAAACAGTCCTAAAAACCGAACAGTTTCTAAACTCAAAGGAATTTAAACAAAAGTTTCCAGAATCAGGTGAAGACATAAAAGTAATGGGCTTTAGAACTAACAACGATTTGAACTTAACAATTTCGATGGCTTTTGTAGACCGTTACATAAACAGTGAAGAAGACTACTTTGAGAAAAAAGCGAGAATACTTGAGGAAATTAAAAAATTTGTGCGTGGAAACACCAACTTTGATAACGTAAACATTCAATTGAACACATTAGATGTGCGCGGTAGAGGATTAGGCGGATTATACTTAACAGTTTTGGGAACAAGCGCAGACAGCGGAGACTCTGGACAAGTGGGCAGAGGAAACCGTGTAAACGGCTTAATATCACTAAACAGGCCGTTCTGCTCAGAAGCCGCAGCTGGCAAAAACCCAGTAAGCCATGTTGGAAAAATCTACAACGTTTTAACCTTCAAGGTTGCTAAACATATCTATGAGGAAGTACCAGAAGTTGAAGAGGTTTACATATGGCTCCTAAGCAAAATTGGACACCCAATAGACCAACCAGCTGTAGCAGCCGCCCAAGTTGTAATGAAAGATAACAACTCCTTGGAAAAAGTTAGACACGAGATAGCCGCAGTGCTGGATTACGAACTTGAAAACATAGATAAGTTCTGCATGGAATTGGCACAAGGGAAAATCTCCATTTGCTAAGAGCCGAACGAAGGATGGCAAGAAAATGGTTGAACCAAGTGAAAAACTACCCATATCAGACTTCTACAAGGTTGTCAACTACGTCACAATTTTTAAAAGCGAAAAATGGTGGGAAGCCATAGTAGTGTTTGAATCTTTTGGCAAACGATCTATTGGTTTATATCTCTGGCAAAAAAGAGACAATGCTTGGAAAAGGAAACACAAGTTTAACATAAGAAATCTGGAAGAATGGAACAAACTTAAAGCTGCAATAGAAAAACTTGCACCTAGCCTCGTGTCAAAGTAATTTTTCTTTTTATTTTTACATATTTTAAATCAAAACTTGGAATAATAATCGAAAATTGAATAATTTATTAAACCACTAATAACAAATCACAAGAAAAGGGTAAAAGTTATGGAAATTGAACAGCAAACGCAATCCAGCCAAGCAAATTCGGAAACACAAGAAACGGAAGTTCAAGGGTTTATAGAAGAAGCCCAGATGCCTTCTGAAAAGGAGCTTGAGCAAGAAGGGAAAAAGCAGGAAAAACCAGAAGTGGAAGAAAATGGAAGATAAAAGTGGTTTTATGCACGGGCTTGCTGTGGGCTTGGGCATTGGTTGCATCGCTACTTTCGTTATAGTTTGGATTGCAGTGTTTTTCTCTCCAAAGCTGCCACAAACACTGACCTATGAATCTATGCTTTCAATATTCATTTACCCAATTGTATACTTACTAACTGTAGGGCTTGTAGCGTTAACCGCAGGCATAGTAAGAGAATATTATGCCAGAAAATAAATAACGGCAAAAACACGCAGCACTTCCAAAGCTCAGATAATTTTAATAATAAAGTAATCTAAAACTATGATTGTGACGGCTCATGCCAAATAAGATTAAAAATTTTTTAGAGGAAGTTGCGGGCGAAAAAGCTCCCGGACCGACTCCGACATTTTCAGTATTGCATATACTGCGAACATTAGAACTTGTCGCCCAAAAGCCAATAGGCCGTGGAAAGCTTGCTGAAGAATTGCAAGTTGGACAGGGTGCCGTGCGCACTATAATAAAAAGGTTAAAGCAAGCTGGGTTACTCTCAACTTCAAAAATGGGGTGTAAGCTTACAAGTAAAGGGGCAAAACTTTGGGAGGAATATAAGAAAGTATTTAGCGAAAAAGTTGAAATTGAGCAGAACAAGCTGATACATGCAAACTACAATTTTGCCATATTAGCCAAAAATTGTGGGAATAAAATTAAATCTGGAATAGAGCAGCGCGACGCTGCAGTTAAAGTAGGTGCGAAAGGAGCAGCGGCAATAATATTCAAAGATGGGCGGTTCATTATTCCTTCAGTAAGCACTGACGCTGCAAAGGATTTTCCAAAACTTACTGAACATCTGATTAAAGTTTTGAAACCCAAAGAAAATGACGTCATCATAGTTGGAGGCGCTGACACCCCACAAATAGCTGAGTACGGAGCTATGGCTGCAACATGGACTCTTCTCGATGACTGTTGAAAAACGGCTTACGGTTAATATGTATATTTATCTCCACCAGCAAGTATACGTTCCAAAGCCATGTTAAAGTTAACCATCCCCTCGTTAGTTTTCGCTGAAACAGGTATTAAGAGAAATTTTAAACCAAGCTGATAAATCGCCCTCATCATATTTCTACTTAAGAGACGCTTCATCCCCTCAAGTTTCTGTTCAATCGCGTTTTCCAAGGCGTTTGGATTAGCAGACCAGTCCACAATTTGGTTAACCTCTTCTTCGGGAAGCAAATCACACTTTGAAAGTACATGCAACTGAGGAAGGAGGAAACGGTTGTAAACAGCCGCGGAGAGAAAAAGGTTTGAAACATAATTTAACGGATTTAATGAAAACACAGCGTCGAAGAGATAAACTATTGCTTTCGGTGCTCTCGAAATTTCGCTAGCTATGAACGGCCCACTGGCTCTGAAAGCGAACAATTCCATCTGCCCAGGTGTGTCAACCAAAACAATGTCGGATTTTAAGTCTTCAATTTCCATGGAAATCTTTTCAATCTCATCTGCAAGCAGATCAGCAGCCATTATTAAGGCGCCGTTGGGTCCAAGACCATACTCGTCCATGAGCTTATCAACGCTTACGTAGTTGCGGGCGTCCACGTCAGGCGAATAGGGAAGCGTAAAAGCTCCAGGATCCAGATTTACTATGGCAACATCTTGTTTTGACATTTTCAGCCATTCACTAAAGGCTGCGGTAAGCAGAGATTTTCCGGATCCCGCGGTTCCAATGATAAACACCATAAACATTTTGAGGTGCCCCTTTTAAACGGGAACTTGATTAAACTAATAATGGTAAAAATTTTTCCATTTAAACGGAGGGAACTTCTGGAATCTGCTCCTCTTCGCTTATCGTGCTGTATTTTTTTCTTGTCATAAGAAAAGCCACGGCGCCTGTGCAGATTAATGCTATGGCGGCTGCTAAGAACACGGTAAAAAGCATGGATAGGGCGGTTATGCTTATTATTGGACTGTCTGTTCCAAGATAGTCGCTGTTTCCAGACCAGCTTGCGCGAATATAATACACGCCGGTCTCATTAGCATTTAGAAACAAAGTGAATTTTCCATCGGAGTCCGTTTTAGCCGTGGTCAGTGGTGTCCATGAAGATGTGCCAGTCTTGACATAAATTGTTATTATTTCATTTGGCAGGTTTGGCGAAAGTTGTCCGGAGAGGGTAACGGTGCTTCCTTGGAAAACAAAGGTGGATGAAGCTTTCAACATTATGGTTGAATAGTTTAAAGTTTTGTAGCTTGCGGAAACCTGGCCAGGAGCCCATTGTTCACAATTTTCCAAGGGGATTACTTGTGTTTCTTCATATTTTAGATCTGGTGGACACTCCCCAACTCTCCAACCATCTTTCCATTCTCCTCCAGTGCATTCGGCCATATAGTATCGAACTCCCCGGTAGGTTACATAAGAAACACCGTTTCTCGCGTCACGCGGCACACGTGAGAGGTGGACACCCACGTTCATATGGGCTTTGTTTTCATAATATAGGAGCACAACGTCGAGTCCACCTGCTTTCATTATTGAAGCTGCAATATAACTTAACAAGTCACAGTCACCTCTGTTTTCCACCATTGTTTCTACTGGATATTTGGCTGATTTAGTTACGCTGTAAGGTATTTGATGCACAATCATTAGAACTCCGTTTGCAAAATTTTCTTCGTCGCCCCGGTAAATTTCCAGGAGTTTGTCTGCTATGGGTTTTAAAGCGTATGGAGTAACGAATTTTGCGAAGTTTTGGGCGGAAGATAATTTATGGTCTTTATCACGATAGTATTCGTAAAGCGACTGTGGAATAGCCACATTCAGCGTATATTCTTGGGAACCATCAGGGCGGTCGAGAAGCTTATAAGAGAGGGTGTAACCGTCGGAAAGGCATCGTGGGAATAGATAAGAAAGGGTGGCCAGAATTACAAATATTGTAAGTGTTTTTGCGAGTTTTTGCTTCATTCCACTTCACGAAATTGTTAAGCATTCGGGTTTATAGCTCTTATGAAACAGAAATCAGTAACAAAAACAGGTTTAAAGGGTTGCTTCAGACACCCGGATTTCCAATCATCCACCATCAGCATCTAGCCTACCCTCATCGCAACCAATTAAGAGCATATTTCTAAGCTGGATAAAAATTTTCTTTAAAACGCTTTTCTAAACCTTAACTTTTCCACCTTTCTTCTGTATCAATTCTGAAAGCTGAATTATCGTTTTCCCCAAACGGTCTTTCGCAGTTTTAGAGTCATTTGCCGTTGTTGATAAGTGAATTTCTATATGCGGCTTTTTCTCTTCACCTCTAGGGTGGGATTTTATGTAAACATAGGGGTTATCATGCATGGCTACATCAATGAGGGGAGCCAAAGTGGACTCCATAATGCCATCAGCATATATGCTAGTTTCAAAAAACATGGCTTCTCCAGCCTCTTTTTTGAGCAAGACAGCAACAGACTCGTCGAAAATGGCTTCCATTTCTGTTGGAACGCCTGGAAGCGCAACCAAAAATGTATCCTCAAATTTTATAATCACTCCTGGCGCTGTGCCCACAGGATTTGGCAAAGGCTCTGCTCCTTCGGGAAGTATGGCCATCTTAACCCTATGAGGAGTCAATTCAGCGTCCTTAGTTTTTCCTGCCTTAGCATATTCTTCGTATTTTTCTTTAATCATTTGCAAGGCTTTTTGGTTTAGTTCAAGTCTTCGGTTTAGGGCTTTAGCTATTCCTTCTAAAGTCTTATCATCAAAAGTTGGGCCCAACCCGCCGGTGGTGATTATGAAACGCGGTTTTCGATGTAACGCTTCGCTTACGGCGTTTGCAATTTCCTCAACTTCGTCGCCTACCACAGTTATCCTTTTAACTGTTATACCTAAAGAAGTTGCACGTTTAGCTAGCCACTGAGCGTTGGTGTTAACAGTTTTCCCGATCAAAAGCTCATTACCTATGCAGACTATTTCCATTTGAACAATCATTTTCGCACCCTGCCAGAATAGAAAATAATAGTTGCTTTTATGCTGTTTGCTAACAAACCTATAAAATAAACTCTTATTGGCGTTTTACTTTTCTCACTACAAAAAGAGTTTTCTTTCCAGCAAACCTTTATTTATGATTTAACTAACGCACTATTTAGTCCTTAATGTGCATTCTATGCCTTACTAAAAAGGCTACTACTTCTGTTCAAGACGAAAATTAGCCCAGAGGGAAATGGCTGTAAGTAAAGGTATGGAAGCATTCTGAATATGTTTTTCAAGGAAATCGTCGATTCTTAAGAGGAAGCTATGCTTCTTTTGGACATTATTGAGGTTTCCAAACGAAATGTACCCAAAGTTGCAAAAAATTAAGGCTTTTGCTTCATGCCTACATTTTGCGGATTGCCAGCAATCTTTTACTTGGTTCTCTGTAAGGTTTGCTACGGCAAAGAGGAACATCTCAGGTTCGCCACCTCTAATCAATTCCCAAGTAATGCCTAATAGAAATGGTTTGTTTATGCGGCTTGATGCAATGCCAAGTTCTTCCAATGCTTCTCTAAAATGGGGTATTTGTCCAATGTCATTGAAGTTAGCAAATCTGTTAAACATAAAGTCCCAGAAGCTGACGGATCAAGTTCTCCCATACGAAAAGCTACCTTCTTTCTCTTCTTTATGATAAGGCTTCCGTCCGCTGTAAATACGAGGATGTTTATTCCTAAGTTATTAGCAAGTGGTGATTCACCAAGTTTACCATGCGCATGAAGGAACTCACGTAGAGTTACGCTTTTCCCAATTTTTGCATCAAGAACAAGATTTGTGTGCACGTACCACTGGTATTCAACGGGCTGGACTTCAAGAACGAGCTTCTTATTCTTTTTTGATATTCCGATGAGGCGCAAGTTTTCATCATTGTAGTAGGCTCCTTGGCATTTCATTATTTTTAGTAACCGTTGACCAGCCTTCTCTGTCAAACTTCTTACCGAAAACAGGCGGCTCAAAAGGTTCCTTTTTGAGTTGGAAAAAACACTTGATCCAATCCAAGCTTATGAGGATATCAAGCACATAATAAAGTTATGTGAAACAAACAATAAAACAGAATTGTAAAGAGTTTAAAGGCATTGCTGAAAAAGCAACAAAAGTAAAACGCAAATAACATAGCGCAAACCATGGAAAAAGGTTTTACTTTCTACAGATTTCAACTACTTTTTCTTACTAAGCCACCATTTTAGGTATTCTTTTTTTCGTTTTTCCTTTTCGTCTTCCTCAGTTTCAAATGAGGGCTTCAGTTTTTCTCTTAATTCCATAAGCTCTTGCTGGGTGACAGATAACCCGCAGCTTTGGCAAACGTAGTGTTTGGTGGCTATTATGTAGAGCATTTCTCCGCCGCATTCTGGGCAATAAGGCATTCAAATCACTTTTCTGTTTTAGAAGTGAACAAGCCTTAAGAAATAGCTTTCGTTAAAGCCGCGCTTATATCTATGTTATAAAGTTTTTTAACCCTGCTTCTTTCGCCAATTTGATAGCTGTTTCCATTTCATCCCTAGTTAATCTGCGCCGTAGCTCGGGGATTTCGTGCGCCCGCCACTCTGGTCTATACTGAAACATCACATTTACCCTTGTTTCGTTGCCTAGATTTTCACTTATCCAGTTGAGTATTGGCCTTGTACAGCATTCGAGGTGGTTTGGCAAGACGAGAACACGGATTATGAGCTCACCATATTTTTTAGCTGTTAAATGGTTGTAGGTGCACGCTTCCCAATATTTTGGAGCTACAGAAATTTTTTCTGCGCATTCACCGGGCCCATACTTAAAATCTAATAGGTAAACATCAGCAAATCCGGCTAAAAGCTGAGCTGTTTCCCGACTGTAGTAGGTGTTTGAGTTCCAAACCACCGGGACATTTACGTTTACATGCCGGAAGGTTTCGAGCCACTGTTCCAGCCACGGTGTTGGTTCTCCGCCTACAAGATTTACGTTTCTGCAACCATTTATGCGCAAATACTCAACTTCTTTTGCCAGTTTTTCAGGTGGGAAAGCATCTCCGTTTTCTATCCATTGGGATATTGTCCAGTTTTGGCAGTGTTTACAACGCATGGTGCACCCCATGGTGAAAATGGTTCCAGAAGGAACCAGCTCAGGTTCTTCTCCCATATGCTCAAAAATACTTGAAACTTTTATTTCTGTCCCGCATTTGCAAAAGCCAATTTTGCCCTTAAGCCTATTGGCACCGCATCTTCGAACACAAAAATGGCATCCGCTGAGAATGTGCTTTGCAATTTCAATTTTCAAGTCTAAATAAGATTTTTGCGGGATTGGTAGGGCATCCAGTCTTTTTTGGCTGCTGTCAATTTCTTTTTCCAATTCTAAGAAGACGTTGGTAAGTTCTGCATGGTTTTGCCAAAGCTTTTCTAGAGGAAAATCCTCGTTAAAATCTGCTGGAAGCCTTTTTGCTATCATGAATTTTGCGGATTTCTCGTTTTGCATTACAGCGAAATATCTGGCCAAGCTTTTTCTAGCCATCTCATCGTTTAGAACGGCTACAGCATCTGGGCGGAGAAAACTCCACACAGGCAACCTTTCCTAAAAAAGAGCATAGGGGTAAGCATGTCCGCTCGTGTGTAGTTTACCTTTTATAGGAATTTCTCGTCCACAGACTGGACAGCGCATGTCTTTTGTAAGGTTCCATCGGGTAATTTCAAAGCTGTAACGCTTAATTAAAAGCTCGTTGCAGCTTGGGCAATAGGTATTTTCAGCTGGATGCCCCGGAACATTTCCAATGTAAACATAATTTAGACCAGCGCTTTTTGCTGCTGCATAAGCCTTTTCTAAAGTTTCAATAGGTGTTGACGGACTAGTGGTTAATTGATAGTCTGGATGAAAGCGCAGCAAATGAAAAGGTGTATCTTCGCCAAGGGTGTTCTTTATCCATGCTGCAAGTTCCATTATTTTAGGAATAGAATCGCCAATTTTCGGCACAACAAGATTTGTTATTTCAATGTGAACGTCGTTACGCTTCATCTCTTTCAAAGACTCGAAGATAGGCTCGACGGAAGAAACAGATGAATAGGCTTTGTAAAAGTCGGGGTCACCTCCGCCTTTAAAGTCCACTGTCACCGCGTCAAGGTATGGAGCTATTGTCTTAACGGCTTCTGGGGTCATGTATCCATTTGTTACAAAAGTGTTGAAAAATCCCACTTGATGTGCAAGTTTGGCTGTTTCATAGGCGTACTCAAAAAATATTGTTGGTTCTGTGTAAGTGTAGCTTATTCCTTGGCATCCATTGTCCCTTGTAGCCTTAACAACCTCTTCTGGCGGAAAATCTCGGCCGCCTATTTCCTTTTCTTGGCTTATCATCCAGTTGTCGCAGAATTGGCAGCGGAAGTTACAGCCCACAGTAGCTATGGACATGACAGAAGCCCCCGGGTTAAAATGGGAAAGGGGCTTTTTCCCTATGGGATCTACGCATGCAGAAATAGCCTTTGCATAGACAAGAGAGAAAAGGGTGCCGCCCTCGTTTTTCCTCACTAAACAGAAGCCCGTTCCACCATCATTTATTACACACCTTCTGCCACATAGATTACATTTCACTTTCTTATCGCCTAATTTTTGGTAAAGCATTGCTTCACGCAATCTTATCCCTCCATTACTTGGAAGCCGTTATTGTTGAAGCTTATGTTTACAGCTTTCTGAACTGCCCTAAACCCCCTTTTATGCCCATCGGTCACTATTAACCCAGCCTCACGGAGCTTTTTCAGATGAAAAGACACCGTTGTTGGCGAAATAGAATTATGAAAAATCCTTTCTATCTCACTGATTTTTCTAGCCTTCGGATACTCCTGCAATAAATATTTGAAAATTTTTGTGCGAGTGGCGTCGCTTAGGGCTTCACATACTTTATGGCCGTCAAACTGTTTCCTCAAGCTTATCTCACTATTTTCATATATAAATAAAAAATTATTTAAGCCTTACAACCTCTAGCAGACACGATTTAGCAAACCACATTCTGAAATTTTCGCAGCAACAATTGCTAAGTGCCTGGCGCAGACTTTAACTCGAAAACAAACGGAGGAGTTGCGCTTTTTACATCCAATTCTATGCCGAATAAGCCTTCAAGGAAACCGAACCATATTTCAGGTTCGTTTATGAATGGCGCTTTTATGAGAATATACTTGTCTTTGATGTAAAAGTCTCCAAAACCTTGAACTCTTAGGCGTTTGAAAACTTCCGGCCATTTTTCACGGCTTGTTGTTTGGATGCCAAGGGTTGCCTCCATTGAAACTTTCGTAGCCTCGCCCATTTTCTTCCCCACCTCTAGACGTTTCTCGCTTGGAATGTTTTGGATTAAAATGTTGGCCAATTCAATGTTCATAAAAGCTATTCGGCTTATGCCACAATAATATTCTCCTGGGTAGCGCCAATCATATATCATCATGCTTCTGTAAATGTCAAGCATCTTGGAAATTAGAGGTTTAATGCCGGGCTCCTTCCCCTCTCGAATTAGCGTGTCTATAAAATTTCTTTCGTCCTCTTCAAGGATTATTGTTGTTCTTTTAGGCGAACTTTTGTTTTTATTTGGGATTTCCTTTTTCCGCTCCCTATTACTCTGCATAAATAGTATATCTGACATATTTTATATGCTTTGCTCCCTCACGGATATACCGAACACTTTTTAACGCCGTTTTAAAACACATTTTACAGCCGATGAAGAATCTAGCTGCTGAAAAAGGGTGATGCTCCCTGGGGTATCTGAGGCATAAACCGCTAAGAAAACGCCTTCTTTTTAATTAGATACCATATAAGAGCAAATCCCACTATAAAGAGAATGAAACCCGTAACCATGGACACAGCGTAGTCTATCCCGAGAAAGTTAATAAAAATTAGCACGCCATAGGTAGGCCCAGCAAAAGTTAGCAATACAGCGAGAAGTATAAGTGCAGTTCTCCAAACCTTTGAACTTAAATCAAGCTTCAAGAACTTTCCACCCGAGTCTTTTTTATTTTCCCCGCTTACATTTTCACTTTCCAACAGTTTATAGCATTTTAAGGTAAACTATTTACTTATAACCCTTACTTCACCTCGTTTCCCAGAGCTTTCATCAAAAACTTAAAAACTGCAAAGCCCGCTCCCCTGTCTGCCTGAAACCCAGTTGTGGTGCCAAGCAGACATACGCCATCTAAACCTTTTTCTTGGGCTAGACCCAACATTAGCCCAGTGGCTCCAACAATTCTGCCTTTACTGTATATTACGGCGCCTTTCTCCATAAAATCAACTGCAAGCCGCGGAGAAGTGGCAGCAACGTAAACTTGAGACTTATCTTCTGAGGAAGGTGCGCCCCCAAGAGTTATGACTAGGCCACAGCCGCTTTTTATGGCAAAATCAAGGATGTCACCGCATAACTCGTAGTGTGCAACAACGTCTTCTAAGGAAGGTTGGGTGTCACCTGTCATTATTATAAAATCGTTTTTCTCCATAGGTGCAGCGTAAAACTCGTACTTTGGCAAGCGGCAAATTCCATCTGAATCCACTGAGACATAATCAGGAAAATATGGCGAAAACAACTCAGCAAAGGGCTTGGCCCCGCAAAACCTTATGAGAAGATGAGCTGCAATTTTCCCAACGTTTCCAAAGCCTGGAAGACCTTGAACGAAAACCGGATTCTTAAGCATCGGGGCGAAAAGCTGACGGAAATACGGCTTATCCATGGTGCCAAACCAAACTCGATAAAGAAGACTGCAATAATAAACCTTTCTAGCTTCCTAAAAAGATTTAAGAGAGTTTTGTCCAGCATACACTTAGCGGGGTGGGGTAGCCAGGATTAACCCGCTGGGCTCATAACCCAGAGATCGGTCGTTCAAATCGACCCCCCGCTACCATTTCAATATTTTCATTCGCGAAGGGAATAACGTGGATTATTGAGGGCCTCGACACTTTTTGCATCTCATACTTTGTCTTCAAGATAGAAGCCCTTCAGAGAGTCCGGCCCACAATAAACGATTTGCCCATTTATAACTAATTTTCAAGTTCTAAGAGGGATTTCCACATTTTCTCTTAAACAATTTTTTTGTTTGAAGCTTTCCCGTAAATCTTTTAGTATTTTTATTCTTTCGATTTCTGAAATTTCAAGCAGATTAGTGCTTTTCACTCTTGTCTTATTTTTCTTTGCAGCCATTTCAAGCCTCGACAACAAGTATCGCATATCTTAATAAAGCCATTCCTTCCTCAACTGACACGTATCAAAACACGATATATCTCAAATTTCGGCCACCTTAAAAACTATTAAGAAAGTTAATTATCTACTCTACTGTTGTTATGGGAGAAAGTGACCAGTATGAATGTTGACGCCGTTGAAAGCGCATTCTTCTCGGTCACCGTTAACCCAGTTCTTAAACATTTAATCGGCCGTTTTGATAAGGAATGC
>WUQU01000515.1 GCA_009889605.1 Candidatus Bathyarchaeota archaeon
CCTTGAAAAACAACCCGATACTTTGCTCCAGGGTGAGAGGGGAGATTGGCATCTTACTATAGGCTTGTTGTTGGATAAATTCCAAGGCGGGAGATGCAAAAGCAGGGACAACTTGGGGCAGCACCATCATTCCAACACCAATTGCCATAGCGGCAAAGGTCAAATCGTGTTTATCAATTCTCGCAAGTATATCACTGATGCCGGAGGCAATTGCAGCGGGGTTTGATTCAATGATGCCGTTCACCAGCGAAACAACTCCAGCCCCCCGCTTCTCAACCCCCGCAGCAGTCATATCAAGATACAACCCAATTTCAGGTAGCAAAATATTTTTAAAATAGTGAACCGCAACGTTGTATTGCTTTTTTATCCACTCTATTGCATTCTTAATCCACTCAATCAACATTTCAATGCGATTCCTAACATAACCAATGATAACAGTGACAATATTCTCAATAAAATCTATCCCCTGCCGTATTGACGATACAATAAAATCTGCAATTCTCTGAAGCCGCTCGGAAATGCTTTCCAAGAACACATTCAATTTCTGTGACACACTGTCAAAGACAGACCGCAAAATATCAGCAATACGCGATGACATCTCGGTAAATGCTTCTCGTATTTTATCAACTACATTAGCAATAATTCTTGTAAATGTTGAAAACAATTCTCGTAGCGTGCTAATTATTGAATTGATTGCTGTATTCAACGCTACAACTAATTTACCAATGAAGTCATTTAGTTTGTCTATTATTCTATCCGTGATGTTCTCAAGTAAGCGTTTTAAACGCGTAAAAACATCCTCTATTTTAGAAACAATAAGCCCCACCGCTCCCGCAATCGTGGAGAGTGAGGCTTCTAATCTATCACGTATACGATTCACAACATACTCCAAAATCTCACGGAGTTTCTTGATTAGTTCCTCAAGAAACTCCCGTATATCTCTCGTCAAAAACTGTGGTGATACCGCCAACGGTTCTGCCATACACCTACCGCCGACCCGGCAAGTACACTCTTACAATACCCGTCAACTGCGCTTGCAGCGACTTATAAAGTTCCTCTAAATCAGCAACATCAATCCCCGCAAGTTTAGCACGTTGC
>WUQU01000516.1 GCA_009889605.1 Candidatus Bathyarchaeota archaeon
GGACTTCTTCTTCTGTTAAGGCGTTAAACAGAGAGCTTTTCCCAGCATTTGTGTATCCCGCCAAAGAGATCGTTGGGAAACCTAGTTCCGCTCTTCTTTCACGGTGGAGAATACGCTTTCTGCGAATTTTTCTAAGCTTCTCTTTTATGGTCTGTATCTGCCTTTTCACAGTTTCATAGTAGACGTCGACTTCATATGCGCCGAGGCCCATGAATCCTGGCTGCTCACCCTTCTTTGCCAGTCTCACTTTTTCTTTGGCGTGGGCTAACTCATATTTGAGTCTTGCCAACTGAATCTGCAGTTTCGCCTCGGTGGTGGTGGCTCTTCTAGCGAATATTTCTAGAATTAACTGGAAACGGTCTATTGCTTCTACGCCTGTGGCTTTGGCTATGTTGTAGGATTGAACAGGCTTCAAAGGATTGTCGAAAATTATTTTCTGGGCACCTGTCTCTTTTACAAGTTCAGCTAACTCCTTAATTTTTCCATAGCCTATTTGATAACGAGGATCCGGCTCCCTTATCTGCTCTATTTTGCCTACAACCGTGTAGCCCGCTGACTCTGCTAGGCTTTTCAATTCATCTATGGTTGAGGGTTCAAAGGATTTCCGGCGTTGCACGATGATGGCTTTCGTTAAGTTTTCTCCTCCGCTTTATCCTCGCCTATTTGGACAAGGTCTCCTAGGGTTAGTTCGCGGCTTTGCGGCTTAGGAAGAGCTGCCTTTGAAACTTTTTCTTCCGACGCCGGAACAAGAAGCTTAATTTTCAACATGTGTTCCAGTTTGGCTGCAAGCTTGTTGTCTGGAATCATTTTTCCTGTTTCAATTTTTTTGAGAACGGAAACTTTTTCGTTTATCTTTTTGCCTAATTCTTCATGGGTTAATCCAAGTTTTTCCCTTGCCTGCCTTATTTTTGCGTCATAACCCTCTACAAGTTCCCGCGTGTCATCCACGTTTTTCAACGGTTTTCCAGTGCTCGGAACCTTTAACGGCGGAGCTGCCGTGGTCTTTGCCTTAAGCGTTAGCGAGGCTTGTTTCGGTTTTTCCACAACTATTGTGCCATGTTTTGCACATTCACTGCACACTGTTAGTTTGGCTCCTTCAATCATGGCTGTGACGGGTTTGCCGTAGATTTTTCGTCCACAAACTTCGCAGCGCAATTTCAGCGCCTCTTTTAAATTCTTATTTACGTGGTTATGTTTATAGTTGTCGAATTATTCGTAAATCATGTTGGCTGAGGGATTTGTGTGGAAGACGCGCTTATGCATATTAGAAGCGTTGCGGACTACCAGTTTGGAAAAGGGGTTGGAGAAAAACTCTTCCCTGAAAATGTGGAAATAGCCTATTCCAAGCGCACTGGCAGAATACGCTATGTTTATTTACATGGCAAGAGACTTGCCACTCTCCGTCCAACAGATGGACTGTTTTCCTTAAGCATCGAAGGCGCAAAAAGGATTGTTGAAAACGCTGTTTCAGCCAGATGCCTCGTCACAGTTAAGGATGACGTTTCAAAGTTTATTGCCGAAGGCGGCGACGTCTTCGCAGCGCACGTTGTGAAGGCTGACAGCGAAATCCGCCCAAAAGACGAGGTTATAGTTGTTAACGGGAAAGGCGAAGTTTTAGCTGTTGGACGAGCTATTTTGTCTGGCGAAGAGATGACTGCCTTCAAAAGCGGAGTAGCCGTAAAAGTTAGACGTGGTTCCGCAGAGGAGTAAACCAAATGTCGTCGCCGTTTTTCCCACAATTCCGATGACACTTAAACGCTAAAGGGGTAAATGTTGCCATGTTTCCCTTTAAAAGCAACAAAAATTGAACCTCTGCCCAACTTTTAAAAACAGAGCTATATTTTAAACGCTAGAAATATAATATTAAAGGGTTTAACAGTATAACTTAAGGTTAAGGTGAAAGTTACGTGCATAGACGCATAAGCCCCCGAGAAGCCAAACGCATGATGCAGCGCATGGGCCTAAGCATGGATGCAGTTCCAGACGTGGAACAAGTCATCATAAAAACAAGCAGCAAAGAAATAGTTATTGAGGCGCCGGAAGTCGCCGTGCTGGATGTTCAAGGGCAAAAGATGTTTCAAGTAGCTGGAGGAAAAATAACTGAAAAAACCGTTGAACGCAAGTTAGCCATACCCGAAGAGGATGTTAGACTTGTAGCTGACCAAACGGGAAAAAGCCTTGAAGAAGCCAGAAAAGCCCTAGAAACATGCGAAGGAGACTTGGCCAAGGCAATTATGCTCCTTCAATCCAAAATATAACAAGCCATGTGAGGCTTAAAGGTGTTTGACATTGTTTCCGTGGGGCACTTCTGCATAGACTCAATCATTCTCCCAAACAGAAAAACCCCCTACACAATTTTAGGCGGTTCAGTAGCCTATGTTTCCCTTGCCGCCAAAAATCTAGGCGCAAGCGTCTCCGTCATTTCCAAAATCGGAAATGATTTCCCCAAGGCTTACCTATGGTGGCTCAGCCAAGAAGGAATAAACCTATCTGGAGTAGTCAAACTCAACGAAACAAAAACCACAAGTTTCGAGTTAAAATACAACAACGACCTTTCCGAACGCAGTTTACGACTGATAAACAAGGCTAAAACAATCACAGTGGAAGACCTGTCAAAAATTGTAGAAGCAAAAGCCATCCACATAGCACCCATAGCCAACGAAGTCACATACGAGGTTGTCGAGAAACTGAAGAACCATGCTGAATTTTTATCCTTAGACCCTCAAGGGCTTGTCCGCGTTTTCGATGAAAACGGAAACGTAAGCTATGGCAACACATTTTCGGCTAAGCGAATATTAGAGCTGGTGAACATTTACAAGTCGTCGCCAGAAGAGATTGAGGCGGTTACCGGCCAAAGGGAATTAAAATCCGCCATAAAGACTGTTCACGACCTTGGCGTAGAAACAGTCATAGTAACCTTAGGAATGAAAGGTGCAGTGCTCTCCATCGAAGGAACCCTTTATAATATTCCAGCTTACAAGCCTGACAAGGTTGTAGACCCAACTGGCGCAGGTGACGCTTTTATAGGCGGCTTCCTAACTGAATACGTTCGGAACGAAGACTCCCGTTGGTGTGCATGCGTGGGTTCCGCTGTGGCGTCAACAGTTGTTGAAGGAGTTGGGCCGACATTTTTCGGAGACAAAGCTGAAATCCATCGGAGGGCACATGCGCTTTATGAAAAAGGGAATTAAGCAAGTACACCTATTTATTCCAGTTCAAGCTTCTAAACAGCTTTGAAATGAGAGGATTAAATTGGGACGCGTTTCGAAAGGCGAAAAATGCAGCGTTGTAGGCTGCGGTAAAGAGGCGAAGCGTTCTCTCTCGGCGGATAAGGTTAAGGCTGCCGGTTTAAAAGTTGGAAGCGAAAGACGTGCGTATCTTTGCGAAAACCACTATAGGGAATATAAGAAGAAGACTAAAAAGGAGAGAAAAATTGAACAGTGGCGATATAAAGGCGTATAAAACTTGAAAGAGGGCTTTTTATGCGCATATTACAATTACATTTAGACTTCATCGAATACAAGCTGGTTGAGAAAGAAATAGCCATGGCTGAAGAAGCTGAAAAAGAGGCAAAACGCCTAGAAGAAGTTGTAGTTCTTTTCACGGCTGTTGAGGAAGGAGACAGCGAGGCGACTGCCCGAAAAGCCATAGAAGAAGTCAAAGCCTTCCTTGAAAAGTTGAAGGTGAACCGCGTTTTAATTTATCCATACGCTCATCTAAGCAGCGCTCTTGCAAAGCCTTCTGAAGCATTAAAAGTTATCAAAGCCATGGAAACCTATGCCAAAGAAGAGGGCATAGAGGTTTACCGTGCACCCTTCGGCTGGAACAAACAATTCACAATAGCAGTAAAAGGGCATCCGTTAGCCGAGCAGTCCCGCGTAATACTGCCTACAGAGGCGAAAGCTGAAGAGGAAAAGGCTGAAAAGGTTTCAGAAGCCCTAAAAGCCGAGGAAAAACTGGAATCCTTCTGGTATGTTCTCCAACCAGATGGAAAAATGATTCCTGTTGAAGAATTTAACTTTCACGGTTATGAAAATCTTGAGAAATTCGCGAAATATGAAATCTCCAAGGTTAGGGCAAGCCAGCAGATGCCACCTCATGTGCCATTAATGAAGCGCCTTGAAATAGCTGACTACGAATCCGGAAGCGACCCTGGAAACATCCGCTGGTACCCAAAAGGACGGCTTATAAAATCTCTTCTTGAACAGTATGTGACCGCTAAAGCCGTGGAATACGGCGCCATGGAAGTGGAAACCCCAGTCATGTACGACTTTCAACATCCAAGCCTAGCGGAGTACATAAACCGTTTCCCAGCAAGGCAGTACTTGTTGAAGTCAGAAGATAAGGAGCTTTTTCTGCGTTTTGCAGCGTGTTTTGGGCAGTTCCTGATGGTTCATGATACACAGTTCTCGTATAGGCATATGCCCCTAAAAGTTTACGAGTTAACCCGTTACAGTTTTAGACGCGAAAAAAGCGGCGAAGTTGTAGGTTTGAGGCGTCTCCGCGCTTTTACGATGCCCGACTGCCACGCTTTCTGCACAGACCTTGAACAGGCCAAAACAGAATTCCTAACAAGGTTTAAACTTTGCATCCAAGTCTTAGAGGACATAGGCCTTTCAAAAGATGATTATGAAGCCGCAATACGCTTTACAAAAGACTTCTACGAAGAAAACCAGTCCTTCATAGTTGAACTGGTGAAAATTTTCGGCAAACCTGTCTTGGTGGAGATGTGGAAGGAACCCTTCTTCTATTTCAGACTTAAATGGGAATTCAACTTCGTAGACAATCAAGACAAAGCCGCAGCCCTATCCACAGACCAAATAGACTTCGAAAACGCAAAAAGATATGGCATAACATACGTCGATGAAAAAGGCGAAAAACGTTACCCGCTTATACTGCATTGTTCCCCAAGCGGTGCAATTGAAAGATGTGTTTACGCTCTGCTTGAAAAAGCTTACAAAGAACAGCAGAAGGGCAAGCCGCCCATGCTTCCGGTTTGGCTTTCGCCAACACAGGTGCGCATAATCCCCATGTCAGACAAATTCCTTGAACACTGCGAGAAAATGGCAGAAACGCTGGAGGCTCAGCAAATACGCGTTGACATAGATGATAGGCCGTTAACTTTACAGAAGAGAATCCGTGAAGCTGAAATGGAGTGGGTTCCCTACATAATTGTTGTAGGCCAGAGGGAAATCGACTCTGAAGTCTTTCCAGTGAGAGATAGAAAGGCCCAGGAAATCCGCAAAATGAAACTTGAAGAGCTGGCAAACGAGATTAAATCAGCCATACACGGTAAACCTTTCAAGCCTTTACCCCTTCCAAAACATGTTTCAAAAAGACCCCAATTCTACGGCTAAAGCCTCAAAAACAGCAAAACACATATCAACCCCTAACCCTCATTTTTGTTTCTACGGAAAAGGGATAAACTTGGATAAAGAACCCCTAATTTACATAGACGGCGAATACTATCCAAAATCCCAAGCGAAAATCTCGGTTTTCGACCATGGGCTTCTATATGGCGACGGAGTTTTCGAAGGAATCCGCGCATACAAAGGCGTGGTCTTTAAACTGAAAGAGCACATAGACAGACTTTACAACTCAGCAAAAGCCATCATGCTGGATATACCGCTTACCAAAGAGGAAATGATAAACGCGGTTTTGGAAACCCTTCGTAAAAACAGCATGCGGGACGCTTACATACGCCTCATAGTAACCAGAGGTGTCGGCGACCTCGGACTTGACCCGCGAAAATGCCGAAAACCCACAGTCATCATAATCGCCGACCGCATAACCTTGTATTCAGGTGAAACAAGAGAAAAGGGAATAAAAGCCATGATTGTGTGGGTTAGAAGAAACCCCGTTGACACGGCATCCCACGAGATTAAATCTCTAAACTACCTGAACAGCATTCTCGGAAAGATTGAAGCAAACATAGCAGGATTTGATGAAGCCATATGCCTAGACAAGAACGGCTATGTCAGCGAAGGCGTAGGCGAAAACCTCTTCATAGTCAAAAATGGAAAACTGATAACCCCGCCGTCCTCAACAGGGCTTCTCGTTGGAATAACCCGCGAAGTCATAATGAAACTCGCTGAAAAACTTGGTTACATGGTGGTTGAAAGAAACGTTACACCCGCAGATTTGTTCACCGCAGATGAAGCCTTCTTCACGGGCACAGCCGCAGAAATAACCCCAATAACTGAAATTAACAAGCGGATAATTGGCGTGGGCAAACCTGGACCGGTGACACGAAACTTGATGGATGCTTTTGAGAAAATTCTCGGAGACCCCGCTGAAGGGATACCCATATACGCTTGAAAACGCTTGCCTATTAAACCGGCTTTTCATTTTCAAAACTTTTTATTCATTTAAATTCCCCTTTTTAGGCCAAAAAGTATATCAAATGTAATTTTTAGACATGCTCTTGTATTGGTGACGGTAACTTTGGAAACTCTGTTGTTAACTGATTATGAAGTTAAGGCAGTTCTATCTATAAGCGACGTTATGAAAGTCGTTGAGCAAGCTTTTATCGCTAAAAGCCTTGGAAAGGCGCAGGTGCCTCCTAAAACCTATTTATTTTACCACAAATACGGCGGCGACTTGAGGGTTATGCCCTCATACATCGAAGAACACGATATTTCCGCAGTTAAAATCGTAAACTCCCACCCTGAAAACAGGACAAAATATAATTTGCCCACAGTCATGGCTATAGTGGTCCTTGTAGACCCGCGAAATGGTTTTCCTTTATCAATAATGAGCGGCAAAACCCTGACAGATATGCGAACCGGAGCCGCCGGAGGCATAGCTGCCAAATACCTTGCAAGAAAAGATTCAAAA
Source organism: Candidatus Bathyarchaeota archaeon (assembly GCA_009889605.1). GTDB lineage: Archaea > Thermoproteota > Bathyarchaeia > Bathyarchaeales > Bathycorpusculaceae > WUQU01. The sequence goes on from WUQU01000516.1 coordinate 6,838, forward strand.
ATTGTGGCGCTGATTGGAGCTGGCGCCCAGGCTAGAACTCAGTTGGCCAGCCTCCTTGAAGTTTATAAAAAGTTTGAAGAGGTAAGGGTCTGGGGCCTTTATGGAACCAGCGAAGAATTTGTTGCCGAAATGCGCCCAAAGTATGGCAACTTATGCAAGCTAATCCCGGTGAAAAGTGTAAGGGAGGCAATTAAAGGGGCGGACATTGTTGTAACCACCACTCCTTCAAGACAGCCTTTAGTTATGAACGATATGGTTTCAAATGGAATGCATTTCAACTGCATAGGTGCGGATGCCCCTGGAAAAGAGGAATTAGATCCGGCCATTTTGAAAAGAGCAAAAATAGTTGTGGATGATTGGGAACAAGCTTCCCATGGAGGAGAAATAAACGTCCCAATAAGCCAAGGAATAATAACAAAAGAGAGCGTTTGGGCTGAAATAGGCGAGATTATTGCAGGCTTAAAGCCTGGAAGAGAAAAACCCGATGAGATTACACTTTTCACTTCATCAGGCTTAGCAGTTCAAGACGCTGTTACTGCAAAACTTGTCTATGAAAAGGCTCTAGAAAAAGGCATTGGAATGTTTGTCAAAATAACCTAGCCCTGTTCATTATTGCGTTTATATTGCCGTGTGTACTGTCCGCTTGAACTTTCCATTTTCATTTTATTTTTGTCTATGTTGCCGCTGGCGTTTTTGCCGTGTATGGCACTGTTTCAAAATCTTGCGCAAAGTAAGCCACAACTTCAACTTCTTTTCCTCTGTATCCTTCCCAGTTCCAATCCAAAGTAATTGTTTTCTCCGTGTTCGGCGGTATACTCAATGAAAGACCTGTGAATGGGACGGTTGTTCCATTTTTCAAGGTGCAAACAATTTTATTGAGTGTTAGGGAGACAGCGGATCCTGCGGAATTAAATATTGTAACATTAAAGTGGGCAGTGTCGCTTTCTTTTAAGCTTACATTTGTGATTTCCGCTTAAACCCCTGAGAGTGTCACTTCTTTTCGGAAAACATATCCTTGTTGAGTTGAAACTATGATTGTAGTTTTGTTTATCCCCTGCCAGCTTCCATTGAAGTTGATGAGGAGGGATTCGCCTTTCAAGATTGTTGCGGGTTGGGCTTTCACGTTGGGCGTCATTTTATTGACTGTTATGTCCGAAACACTTACATCATTAATGGTTAGGTTAACCTCTGAATTTGCATCGTTCTTCAGCGTCACATTGAATTTTTCAAGAGAAACTTGGGGATTAAAATCAGCAGTTATGGTTAACTTCACAAAAGGCAAAGCAACTTCAATGTTGGATGCTGAGGAATCTGAGGAAAAGATGTGCACGATTATGGATTTGCCTGCAAACTCTCCTACAAATTCTCCCAGAGAAATATTTGCACCGTCTTTTATAATCTCTGAACACGTGATGTTCAAGGATTCACCGCTTGGAATAACTAAACCATTTCCGATAGAAGGGTTCGATTTTGCAACGTAGAAAAGCTGGTTCTCTCCTTTTATGCTTACCGCAATTCCATTTATGGTTGCGTCTGTAGGCGAATAGGACGGGTTTAAAACGCTTAACTTAAATGAAGAAGCGTTTTCCTTGTCAAAATAAAAGCCGGTAATCACAAGGGTTGTTTTCTCGGGAACTTTAACATAAGCTGCAATGGTAAACGCGTAGGAAATTATCCCACCTATTATCGCAGCTATTACCAGGAGAAGGATAATCATGAGCGTTGAAAGCCCTTTCATGTCCCCATGCATACGCATAATATTCACCTTGCACTCTAAACGTAGTTTTATCTCATACCGTTTTGAATAGATAAAGATTCCCATAAAAACAACTTTAATTTTGCTTCTGCAAAGCCTTCTTCTGCAATCCCCATTTTGGCATTTGCCTTTTTCCATCACAAGGTTTAATTGCGTGGGCTGAAAAGAGTGAAGAACGTTTAAGTGGTGAAAATAGTGATGGATGACCGCATCGCGGTTATTGGCGCCGGAGTTATAGGCGGAGCCATCGTTAAAGGCCTTGTTAAAAGCGGATACAAAGGTAAAATCATAGCCACAAGGAGAAACGTGGAAAAACTGAAGGAACTGGAAGAGTTAGGTGTATCCACAACCACTGACAACAAAAAAGCAGCCGCAGAAGCCGACATAGTTTTTATTTGCGTGAAACCCAATGACGTGATAAAGGTTTTGGAAGAAGTAAAGGAGTCTGTTAAGGGAAAACTGGTTATTTCCACAGCCGCCACTATTCCGCTTAGACACTATAAAAAAGTGGTTCCCGAAGCCAAATTCGTAAGAACCATGCCAAATGTTGCAATTCTAGTTCAGGAATCCTTCACCGCATATACTTGTGACAACGACGTAACCGAAGAAGATAAAAAGAAAGTTAAGGCCATTTTCAGCGCCATGGGAGTTTGCCGAGAAGTGGAAGAAAAATACATGGACGCCGTCACAGCCCTAAGCGGCAGCGGCCCCGGATACATCTCCATAATCATTGAAGCTCTAATGTATGCTGGCTTAAAAGTAGGTCTTCCACGAGATTTGGCTCTTCACAGTGCGGCTCAGACTGTTTTAGGCACAGGAAAACTGGCCTTAAAACTGGATGGCCATGTTTCTGCAATAAAAGACATGGTGACCACGCCGGGAGGAACCACCATTGAAGCCATCTACGAGCTTGAAGGAAGCCAGATTAGACAAGCGCTCATGAGAGCCGTGGAAAAAGCCACTGAAAAATCCCAAAAAATCAGAGAAAAATTAGCCCTTTCATAGATCATCTCCCATGACTGAAAAGTTTCATGAATTCTATGCGAAGGGATAGTAGTGAATTTTATTAACTTAAATGAGTTATATGCAGTTCCTTGTTGAAGGTGATATGCACATGTATGGTTGGAATGGTAAATTCTTGAGGGTTAATCTAACAAAACAGAAAGCCGCCGTATGGGAATACGATGCCGATATGGCTAAAAATTTTCTAGGCGGCAGAGGGTTTGCCGCTAAAATCCTCTGGGATGAACTTAAACCCGGAACTGACCCTCTGTCCCAGGATAACAAGCTTATTTTTGCTGTTGGACCCTTGACGGGTTTTCCTCTTCCCAGCAGCGGAAAACTTGTTGTTGCAGCAAAAAGCCCATTAACTGGCGGCTACGGGGACGGAAATCTGGGTTCTCATGCGGCTGTTCAAATGCGAAAAGCGGGCTACGACGCAATAATAGTGGAAGGCCGAGCGGAAAAACCCACAGCGCTTCTAGTTCAAGACAACGACACTCAATTCCTTAATGCAGAAGAACTCTGGGGCTTGAGCTCCTTTGAAGCTGAAGACAAATTAAGAGACGTTTACGGTCCCACAGCCGGCATCCTAACCATAGGCCCAGCTGGAGAAAACCTTGTGAAATTTGCCAATGTTGTCTCTCAAGGGGGAAGGGCAGGCGGCAGACCTGGAATAGGCGCAGTTATGGGTTCCAAGAATTTGAAAGCCGTCGTTATTGTCGGCGTACACGAGTTGAAGGCAGCAAACCCGAAAGAGCTGAAAGACTTAGGCGCTGAAGCTTACAGGGAGATTTTAACAAAGCCAAATTATGCGTTTTGGAAACGTCAAGGCACCATGTCTACGCTTGAATGGAGCCAGGAGAACAGCGTTCTTCCTACATGCAACTACAAAGAAGGGGTTTTCGATGAAGCCGACTCTATAGGCGGATTCGCCATGGAAAAGATCAAGTCTTCCCAGAGGGGCTGCCCAAACTGCAACATGACATGCGGCAACGTGGTTAAGGACGCTGATGGGGAGGAGTCTGAACTTGACTACGAAAACGTCGCCATGCTAGGCGCAAACATCGGAGTCGGCGATTTAGAAAAGGTTGCCGCCTTAAACCGACTTGCAGACAGTCTAGGTTTAGACACGATTTCCTTAGGCAATGTTATAGGCTTCGCCATGGAAGCTTCTGAAAAGAAACTTATCAAAGAAAAAATCGCTTGGGGCGACTATAAAACCGCCAGAGCCCTAACAAAGGATATCGCCTATAAACGTGGCTTAGGCGGGGTTCTTGCAGAAGGCGTCCGCTTTGCTTCTGAAAAAATCGGTGGAGACTCAAATCAGTGGGCCATGCATGTCAAGGGCTTGGAAGTTTCCGGATATGACTGTCACGCTGCACCTGCAATGGCTTTATCCTATGCCACTTGTGCCTTAGGTGCGCATCATAAAGATGCTTGGGTGATCTCTTGGGAAGTCAAGGCTGGAAGAGAAGGCTACGGCGAGGAAAAAGTTGACAAAGTCATCGAGTTACAGCGTCTCCGCGGAGGCTTCTTCGAATTCGCTACGGCATGTAGGCTTCCATGGGTTGAAGTTGGCTTTGAACTGGACTGGTATCCAAAGTTTCTAAAGGCAGCCACGGGCCTCGAGATGACATGGGACGATTTGCACATTATTGCTGACAGAGTTTACACTTTGATTCGTGCCTTTTGGGTGCGGGAATTTGGCAAGGCATGGACTAAAGAGATGGATGTTCCGCCGGCAAGATGGTTTAAAGAACCGTTAACCAAGGGAGCGTTGAAAGGCGCAAAGCTTGACAGAGAAAAATACGAAGCCATGCTTCAAACATATTACCGGAAGAGAGGCTGGGATGAACGGGGAATCCCAACGAAGTCAACACTTGCCAAGCTAGGTTTAAAAGATGTTGCTGGCGAACTTAAAAAGAAAGTTGAACTGAAAAGTTGAAACTCCCTTTTTCACTTTTATTTTACGCTGGCGTTAATAGGACTTTGCGAAATAAGCTAACTCTTTTGCCTCTCCGCCACAGTATATGCAGTTTGACACCGGCTTCTCTTTTTCAAAAGGAATAAGCCTGATAGTGGCTCCGGTTTCCTCTTTTATTTTTTCCTCGCACTGGGGGCTTAGACACCATGAAGCCTTAATGAAACCTCCTTTTTCCTTCAAAACTTCTTTGAACTCTTCGTAATTCTTCACTACTGTGATTTTTTCTTCAAGGAATTTTTTGGCTTTGTTAAATAGGTTTTTCTGTATCTCATCTAGAAGCTTTAACACAGCGTTTGTTGCTTCCTCTTCTTTTACTTGTTTTTTCTCAAAAGTGTCTCTTCTGGCCAGTGTTACTTGTCCATTTTTCAAATCCCTTGGACCGATTTCAACCCTCACGGGCACGCCTTTCAACTCCCAATCGTTAAACTTCCATCCAGGCGTGTACTCCATTCTGTCGTCAAGGGTAGCGGCTATTCCAGCTTTCTGCAACTTTTCATGGATTTCTTTCGCCTTAGCCACTATTCTATCTGCGTCTGCGTCTTTGTAAGGTATGGGGATTATCACCGCTTGTACAGGTGCTATTTTAGGAGGTAACACGAGGCCCTTGTCGTCGCCGTGAACCATTACCAGCGCGCCTATCACGCGTGTAGAGATTCCCCATGATGTCTGCCAAACATAATGCTCTTTTTCGTCTTCGCCTATGAATTTGATGTCAAAAACTTTAGAAAAGTTCTGTCCAAGATTATGCGAAGTTCCCATCTGCAAGGCTTTTCCGTCAGGCATAATCGCTTCTAAAGTTGTTGTGTAAAGGGCTCCGGCGAACTTTTCGTTTTCCGTTTTCCTGCCTACAATAACCGGAATCGCCAAATAATTCTCCATTAAATCGCGGTACTCGTTTAGAATCTCCATAACCTCTTTGTGGGATTCTTCTTCTGTAGCGTGGGCAGTGTGGCCCTCTTGCCAAAGGAATTCCCTTGTTCTTAAAAATAGTTTTGTCGCTTTGGTTTCCCATCTTACAACGCTGCACCACTGGTTCACTTTTATGGGCAAGTCTCTCCAACTTCTAATCCATTTAGCGAACGTGGCGTAAATTATTGTTTCAGATGTAGGCCTTATAGCAAGTTTCTCTTCGAGAGGCGTGTCCCCGCCCATTGTAACCCATGCAACTTCAGGAACAAACCCTGCGAAGTGTTCTGCCTCTTTTTTCAGAAAGCTTTCAGGTATAAAAAGAGGGAAATACACGTTTCTATGTCCAGTTTTCTTTATTTTCTCGTTAAATATCTCTTGAATTTTCTCCCATATGGCGTAAGAGAGTTCTCTGAAAACCATGCACCCCTTTATTGGGGCGTAATCTGCCAATCCAGACTTCAAAACCACTTGCGTATACCACTCTGAGAAGTCTTCAGATTTTTTAAACGCAACCCCTAAATCCGACATTTAATCCCCCTCTTCTTCATAATTTTTGCAAGTTACACTAGAGGATTTATCTTTCGTCTTCAAATCTCTTCCCTTCCTTTTAAGTTTTCAGCTTCAAAGACATCGTTTAGATTACACATCTTCAACCATTTTTGGAAACTGAGTTATACCGTTTTTCGGGGCTTTTATGGATATTATTTTGCTCTTCGAATAATAAGTGTTTTAAACCTTTTCAGCGTCAAATCTGATATCCCTTAGAGGAGTGTGTAGGTTGAAAGCTCTCCTCATAGTTGCCGATGGAATGGCTGACAGGCCGATAAAAGAGTTAGGTTGGAAAACTCCTTTAGAGGCAGCCCGCAAGCCCTCCATAGACTACATGGCGGATGCGGGAATCTGTGGTATTCTGGATCCTATTTCTCCCGGCGTGCCAGCGGGCAGCGACACCGCAACGCTTTCGCTTCTCGGTTATGACCCTTTGAAATATTATTCTGGCCGTGGCGCTTTAGAAGCCTTAGGTTGGGGTTTGAAAGTTGAAAAGGGCGATGTTTGTTTTAGATGCAACTTTGCCACTGTAGATGAAAGCTTAACGGTTATTGACCGAAGAGCCGGTAGAATCTCCAACGATGACGCTTCCAAGCTAACTGAGGACCTCAAGAAAGTTAAGTCTCCCCATCGCTCAACAAAATTTCTGTTTCAAAACACCCTTCAACACCGTGCTGCTCTTGTTCTACGCGGCCCAAACCTTTCAACAGCTGTCAGCAGCTCCGACCCTGGAAAAGTTGGAGAAAAAGTTTCAGAAATAAAGCCCTTAAATGGCAGTCCTGAAGCTAGTTTCACAGCTAAAATTCTCAACGATCTAATGCAAAAGTTCCACAAAGTTTTGAAAAGTCATAAAGTTAACATGGAACGAGTTAAGCATGGGCTTCCTCCAGCCAACATGATTTTATGTAGAGGGGCTGGAAGGATTCCGGAAATTAAGCCTCTGCATGAGATTTACAGAATTAAAGCGGCATGCGTAGCTGTTACCTCTCTAATTCGCGGGGTATGCAAGGTTGCTGGGATGCAGTTGTTAAATGTTGAAGGCGCCACTGGAACACCCCAAACCGACTATTTGGCAAAGGCTAAGACGGCTGTTCAAGCATTGAACGAGAACGATTTTGTATTATTGCATGTGAAAGCAACCGATGTTGCAAGTCACGATGGAGACTTCCAACAGAAAATTGAAATTATTGAAAAAATCGACTCTATGGTTTCCTTCATACTTGACCATGTAAACATAGATGAAACATACTTGGCTTTGACAGCTGACCACACGACCTCGTGTGCAACGCGGAATCATGAAGGCGACCCTGTTCCCCTAGCGATAATGGGGCCATATGTTCGTAGGGACGATGTAAAGGAATATGGCGAACGGAGCTGTGCAAAAGGCGGTTTAGGCCGTATTAGGGGCATAAACCTTATGCCAATTCTAATGAACCTCATTGGCAAGGCTGAAAAGTTCGGAGCATAGCCTTCTTGGCTGGCAAACTTGAAACATTTTCAATCCTAGCCATCTCGGAAAAACCCTAAACTAGTAGGAGTGGCCGTGGCTTCCGGTTCGACGTTAGTCCTAAATAAGATGCTTGCAGAAGACTCTGAGCGGGAGCTCCGGCAAGTGGCATTCATTGACTTCGTTGGAAGAAAGGCGGTTTTCACCGGTTCAAATATGCCATGGTTCAGAGGGAAAGTTGTAGGCAAAGATTACACTGTAGTCGGCAATCTTTTGAAAAATAGTATGGTTCTCAAAAGTATGGCTGCGCAGTTTGAAAATTCAAGTGGAGATTTAGCCTTGCGGATGGCTAAAGCGTTAAGGGCTGGAAGCGAAAGCGGTGGAGACAAGAGAGGCGAAAAGTCTGCCGCACTCATTGTTGTTAGCAATAAGCAAGTAGAAGTTAATTTAAGGATTGATTTTCGTGAAAATCCCGTTAGGGAGCTTTTACGGCAGCTTGAAGCTGGCTTATCCTAAAACGTTAAAGCCTTCTTTCTCCTCTTTCATTTAGGATGTTTGTCAGCATTTGCAGTGAAAAGCAGCGGTTAAGAGAGAAAATTTGGAGTGAAATGGAACGTTTAGGAGTGGCGGCTTTCCCGCTGCCATGCAAAGGCCGAATACCTAACTTTGTGGGCGCTGAGGTCGCTGCTGAAAAACTGCACCAGCTTATGGAATGGAAAAAGGCTAAAGTGGTTTTTGTTAACCCGGACTCTCCACAACGGAAGGTTAGAGAAAACGCCTTGAAAGACGGTAAAACCCTTGTAATGGCTTCCCCGAGGCTGAAGAAAGGTTTTATCCTAATAAATCCCGCAGATGTAAGGGGCAAAGAACATTTTGCCTCAACGATAAAAGGTGCCTTCAAATTCGGAGATGCGTTACAAGATTTTCCAAAACCAGACCTAATCGTTGTAGGTTCAGTGGCTGTAGACCTACAAGGGCATAGGCTTGGTAAGGGGCATGGTTATGGTGACGCGGAAATAGCGATTATAAAAAGAATGTTTGGAGAAATCCCAATCGCAACCACAGTTCATGACATACAAATAGTTGATAGAGTTCCCTTTGAAGAAAAAGACGAAAAAGTATCCATAATAGTCACACCTACGAAAACGATTCGCGTAGCAACCCATCTAGAAGATAAAGCTTAGGAGGTAAGCGGCTATAGAACTGTTTTCAAGACTTTGTTCACCATTTTTATGGTAAGTTCTTTAAGGCTGAAACGATTAAGAAGGAGAGAGGTTAAAGCTTGGCTATTGAGAATGCACTGCAACAGTTTGTCGAGTGGATGCAAAACTTTTCCGTGCAGTATGGTTATTTCGGCGTTTTCCTCATGAACCTACTGGGCTCTATGTCAATTTTCTTTCCAATCCCATACACGGTAATATTGTTTACAATAAGTTATGTTGGAACCTTTAATCCTCTTTTAATCGCGTTAGCCTCTGGCGTCGGCTCAGCTGTCGGAGAATTTTCTGGGTATATGCTTGGTTTGGGCGGCAGAAAAATTATAAGCGAAAAAAGCAAACGCAAAATGGATTTTCTTATGAAAGTTTTCGGAAAATTCGGGCCGGTGACAATATTCCTATTTGCTTTGCTGCCTCTTCCAGACGACTTGATTTTCATACCTTTAGGAGTAATGCGTTACAGTCTTTTGAAAGCCTTCATTCCCGCCCTTATTGGGAAACTCTGCATGAGCTTAATAATAGTTTACAGCGCTGGGCCCATCAGAGAAATTATGGGACAAATTTTCGGAGTAGAAAGCGATTGGGTGTCCGCTTTAATCGGGATGGCTGCAGCGCTGGTTCTGCTCGTAATAATCTTCATTATCATGTTCAAGGTTGACTGGGAGAAAATTTTTGAAAAATATGCAGCTAAAAAAGAGGAAAGTGGCGGAAAACTTGAGGGTGATAGCTGACCTTCACATTCATGGATGTTATAGTCGTGCAACAAGCCAAAACATGCACATTGAAGAGATTGCACGTTTTGCAAGAATTAAAGGCTTAAACCTTGTGGGCACCGGAGACTTCACCAATCCAAAATGGCATAAGGAAATATGTGAAACGCTTGTTCAAGAGCCCGACACCGGGTTGTATAAAACCGTGAAAAATCCTGAATCACCAGTCTATTTCATGGTAACAACAGAAGTAAGCACAATATTCAACTCTGAAAATACCTCCAAGAAAATCCACCATGTAATATTAACTCCAAACATTGAAACCGCGGTTCAAATCAACGAAAGGCTAGCTAAGTACGGTGACTTAAGGTTTGACGGCAGACCAACATTGGACATGAACGCCGCCCAACTTGTTGAAGAAGTAATGGAGGTTTCAAGGGAAAACATGGTTTTTCCCGCCCATGCTTGGACGCCTTGGTTCAGCATTTTCGGCGCCTTCAGCGGTTTCGACAGTGTGGAAGACTGCTATCAAGACATGGCCAAACACATCTACGCCATTGAAACTGGACTTTCTTCAGACCCGCCTATGAACTGGCGCCTAAGCAAGCTAGACAAATTCGCTTTGGTTTCAAACAGTGACAGCCACAGTTTCTGGCCGTGGCGCATAGGACGTGAAGCCAACGTCTTCGAACTTGAAAAGCTAAGCTACCGAGAGATTTTTGACGCCATCCGTAACAAAGACAAAGGAAGGTTCAAATTTACGGTGGAAACGGACCCCGCCTACGGAAAATATCATTGGACCGGCCATAGAAACTGTCATGTTTCCCTTTCTCCTAGAGAAGCCATAAAACTTGGAAACATATGCCCAGTCTGCCGTAAAAGGTTAACAAAGGGTGTTGAACAACGGGTTGAGGAGCTTGCCGACCGTCAAGCCGGCTTCAAACCCGAAAACGCTATAGACTATATGCATCTGCTTCCCCTTTCAGAGATTATCGCTGCCGCTTTAGGGGTTGATTCTCCATCAGCGCAGCAGGTTTGGGACGTCTACAATAAACTCGTTGAAAAATTCGGAAACGAATATGCAGTGCTAATTGATGTTCCAGTAGAAAAGCTGGGCGAGGTTGCTGGAAAAAGAATCGCTGAGGCAATTATTAAAGTCAGAGAAAACAAGATAAGGGTTATACCCGGATATGATGGGGTTTACGGGCATCCGGTACTCTTTGAGGAAGAGTCTGCGGCGAAATCTACTGTGGAAAGAGTTCAACAATTGAATATTACAGATTTCATTTAGCCCATCTTTTCATGTTTATTTTGTTTCTGTGTGTTGGGCATATACACGTGAATATTTATTAAGTAGCAATACCGACGATACCACTTGAGTACCATGAAAAACATAGCAATAGTAACTCAGCAAAAAAGCAGAGAAAGCAACAAAGTCTCTAAAGTAGTAGACCGCGTTTTGAAGCAAGTCTTTGGAGAGAAAGCCACACGCCTAATCTACCTATATCTAGAAAACAATTACTCTGTTAAACGCGATGAGATAGGCGAAAAGGTCGAGCTGTTCGCAAAAGGTCTTGAAGATTTTTGAAGTCAGGCGCCTACGTTGTTGAACGCAAAATCCTAGAAGACATTTACTCAAGCTATGGGCTTCTTCGCAGACTGGAACTGGAGCGAATAGAAGAACACGACTTCGCCAACCATTTGCGTTTACATACGGAAAACGTAGAACTTCGCTTTTTCCATTCCATATTAAAATTCTTGCCTTAGCATGACAATTCTTATTAGCTTCTCCGCCAAAATAAATCCTTCAAACTTGTGCCATGAGGAAGAAATGTGAAGGATGTTCTATCAAGGATTGTGAATGCAGCGACAGAGAAATTCGGCGCCGAATACGCAGAAATACGCGCGCAAAAACTGTTCAAAACCATGCTTACCATTAAGGAGGATAAAGTTGAAGCTGTAAAAGAGGGCATAGAAAACGGGGCGGCTTTGAGGGTTCTCGTGGACGGCGCATGGGGTTTCGCCTCTGTAGGAGCTTTCAACCTTGAAACTTTAACAGACGCCCTTTCAGACGCGTGTAAAATGGCTAAAGCTGCCAGTCCAAAACTTAAAGCTGCAATAAAACTTGCCAAGGACAAGGCTTTTGAAGATAAGGTTTCGGCGAACCCCCGTAAAAATCCCTCACAAATTTCAATAGAAGAAAAAATAGCCACAACATCAGCCATGGCTAAAACAATTCTAAGCTATGATAGACGCGTAAAAAGTTGCACCATAGACTATCTCGACCTTGTCGGAATAACCTACTTCATGAACAACGAAGGCACCTACTTAGAGCAGGACAAGCTTTACGTGTGGTCAAGAATAGTTGCCACAGCAAAAGAAGCTGAAATCCTAACCTTCAGCCGCGAAGAAATAGGCTCAACAGCAGGCTACGAAGTTTTCGACATTGAAACCCCGGAAAAAGTTGGCGAAAAAGTTGCAAAAAGGGCGGTAGACCAGTTAAAGGCAAAAACCCCAAAAGGTGGAAAATTTAAGGCGGTGCTTGGGCCAAACGTTGTTGGAGTTTTCGTGCACGAAGCCTTCGGCCATTTGGCTGAGGCAGATCTCACGCTTTCAGGTTCTGTCCTTATGGACAAGTTTGGCAAAAAAATCGCCTCAGATGTAGTGACTCTTTATGATGATGGAACTGTGGAAGGCGCTTTCGGCTCATTCAAATATGATGACGAAGGGGTTCCCGCCCAGAAAACCCTTCTTGTAAAAGACGGCGTTGTTGTTGGGCTTATGCATAACCGTGAAACCGCCAGCAAGCTTAAGGCTGAACCCACGGGCAATGCAAGAGCTGAAGACTTCCGTGTGGAGCCCATAATTCGCATGCGCAACACCTACATGGCGCCGAAAGACTATTCCTTCGAAGAGCTTGTTGAGGACATAAAGTTTGGCTATTACTTCAAAAGCTTTAGGGGAGGCCAAGCCAGCCTAGACGGCACTTTTCAAGTCGGTGTTCAAGAAGCCTATGAAATAGTTAAAGGCGAAATCGGCGAACCCGTACGCAACGCTTCCATAAGCGGAAACACCCTTGAAACCCTTTACAAGGTGGATGCTGTTGGAAAAGACTTTGAGCTTTCGCCGGGAAGATGCGGCAAAAGCCAGACAGCTTTCGTCTGCGACGGCGGCCCCCATATTAGAGTAAAGGAGGTCATTGTTGGTGGCAGCGCTTAAAGAAGAAGAAACCTTAAGCCTAGCTGAGACTACGGTGGATTTTGCCGTTAAAAAAGGGGCTGACGAAGCAGAAGTCTTCATCTATCAAGGTTTAACAACGTCAATAGCTATTGAAAGAGGACAAATTGCAAAAAGCTCCCGCATAATCGACCAAGGGTTAGGCGTCCGAGTAATAGTTAACCGTGCAGCTGGTTTTGCCTATACAAACGTGTTAAACAAAAAAGTGGCTGTTGAAGAAACTGCCTTAAAGGCTCTAAAATCCGCAAAAGCCAGCAAGCCCGACCCTGACTGGAAGGGCCTCCCCTCCAAAAAGCCTCTTCCACATGTTAAAAACACCTTCGACAAAAACGTTTTGATGTTGTCTGCCGATGATCTAGTAAAAACAGCTTCTACAATGCTCGAAGCCGCTGAAAAAACAGATACACGAGTTTTCCCAATAGAGGGCGGTGTAGGCGCATCCTATTTATCTCGGGCCTTGGCAAACTCCAACGGCGTTTTAGGCTTTGACTCTGGAACAGTGGTTAAATGCAGCCTAGCCGCGCTTGCCCGTGAAAAGGGCGAAGTAACCCCTGTATGCTTTGAATTCAACGTTGAAAGAAGTTGTAATGTGGATCCTGGGTGGGTTGGAGAGGAGGCTGCTAGGCTTGCAGTTTCAGCTTTAAAAGCTAAACGGGCGGAGACAAAAACCACGAAGGTTTTTTTGGCGCATTTTGCTCTGCAGCAACTGTTTTACTATACTTTGATGAATGCAGTTAAGGCGGATTATGTGCAGCGAAACCAATCCGCTCTACAAGGTAAAATAGGTGAAAAAGTCGCCTCAGAAAACTTGACGATTTATGATGATGGCCTATTAGACGGTGGGCTTCACACTTGGAAGTTTGACGGCGAAGGAGTGTCCCAGCAGAAAACCCTAATCATAGATAAAGGCGTCCTACACAGTTTCATCTACGACAATTACACGGCGAAAAAAGAGGGGAAAGAAAGCACGGGAAACGCTTTCAGAGCAGGTTACTTGTCCACACCAAACGTTGAGCCGACAAACTTCCACCTTCTTCCAGGAAAGAAATCTCCCGAAGAAATCATCGGAGAAATCGATGATGGGCTTCTAGTCTACTCGTTGCAAGGCGCCCACAGCAGCAACCCTGCCAGCGGGGAGTTCTCTGTCGTGGCCTCTCCAGCATGGAAAATAAAAGACGGCCAAATTGCCCATGCCGCAAGAGGAGTAATGCTTGCAGGTAACGTTTTCCATGTTATAAAAAATGTTTCAGCTTTAGCTCACAATGAAAGAAAGATTGGATCGCTTGTAGCGCCTTGGGTTCTAGTAGAAAATGTTAAAGTCATCGGAAAATAAATAACCTAGATGTTCACCCTTAAATCATAAAAATGGCGGTTTAATTGAAAGTCAAAATCAAACAAAACATACTTAAGTTTAACACCCTTCGCAGAATAGTTCAGTTCCTCTCATTTCTATTCTTCAGCACCATAGTCTTCAACTTAGGCGCTTTACCCATTTTGCTACCTGTCCTTTGGACTTGGGGGCTTCAACAGAAAACTGTGGGAGACGCCTTTACCGCTTTGCAGCTTATGCTCAGCGGCTGGTACATGCAATCTGCCGCAACTGTTTTTCCATGGCTTGCAGTTGCCTCCTTTTTAATAGTTGGCATTTTAATCGGCAAAAGCCTTTGCGGGTGGGTTTGCCCTTTCGGCTTCATCCAAGACTTAGTAGGCTTCATTAAAAGAAAGAAAATGGAGATTTCCCCAGAAACTCATGGAAGCATGACCTACATAAAATACTTCATACTAGGCATTGTTTTATTGATCACTTTGACTTTTTCAGCATCCAAACTTCTAGGAGGCTATAAAAGTTATGCAGGGGCTCTTGGCATTTTTGCTTATGCTCCCTTCACGGCGCTGAGCCCAGCGGAAACCCTTTTTGCAACCTTGCCCAGAATGGTGCAAAACTTTGCCGTTGCAGTTATGGAAAAACCAGTTTCAGAGGTTTTATCTGGAATTTTATATTTGTCCCCGCTCTTTTGGGTTCAATTATTCATTTTGATAGGGATTCTCATCTTCGCGGTTTATGTTCCAAGAAGCTGGTGCAAGTATTTCTGTCCTCATGGAGCCATTATGGCTATTCTCAACAAGTTTAGTTTTCTCGGCTTACGCAGAGATCCGGTAAAATGTGTTAAGGGCAAATGCCGCGAATGCGTTAAAGCGTGCCCCATGCGGGTTCGCATATTAGACCTTCCATGGGAAAAGTTCAGTGACCCAGAGTGCATTTACTGCTTAAAATGTGTGGATGAGTGTCCAAACAAGGCGATTAAACCAACTTATCCATAAAATGTTAGGCCCAAAAACTCTTTGAATATTCATTTAAGACGTTTTTGTAGACATTTTTTGTCTGGTTGCTTATTTTTTCCCAACTGAAATTTTCCTTAACTTTTTTGTAAGCGGTTTCCCTAAGCCAATTTGCGTATTTTTCGTCAAGTAACACTCTTGTAACTCCCCATGCGAGAGAGTCGGAGTTATTTGGGTAAACTTTAACGCCTGTTACGTCGTGCTCAACGATTTCTGATAAACCGCCGCTGTCAGAAACTACGACGGGACTTTTTGCGGCCATGGCTTCAAGGGCAACTATCCCAAACGGCTCAAAGAGTGATGGAACAACAGAGACATCCGCACATTTCTGCAGATTCCTCAAAGTTTCATCATCCAAAAAGCCTGTGAACAAAACCTTGTGGGTTAAACCCATATTTCTAACAATTTCTGCAAGGGACTCTTTCATGTAGCCGCTCCCCACTATAACAAATTTTGCGTTCACTTTTTCCAAAATTTTGGGCATAGCGTTAACGAGCACATGAATGCCCTTCTCATAAACTAGTCTTCCAACGAAAAGCACTATTTTTTCTTCAGGTAAAGCAAACTTCATCCGAAAACTGCTTAAATCAGCATCTGAATCTTTCTCGTATTCTTTAGCGTCTACGCCGTTTGGAATCATGATCAGCTTGTCTTCTGGAAGCCCGAAAGCCCACTTGACATGGGAAATCATGTAGTTACTGCAGCAGATAACTCTCCAAGCTTCGTATGTTAGCCAAGCCTCTGTTTCGTGAATCATTTTCTCATAGTCCGAATGAAGCCCGTTTCTTCGTCCAATTTCCGTTGAATGAATAGTGGCTATGAGGGGTTTCCTAAAAACATGTTTTAAACCTATCCCCGCAGTTGCCACAAGCCAGTCATGAGCGTGGAAAATGTCCACTCCGCCTATACGGTTGACAATGGCGGCTGCCTCCTTCTGCATATTCATATTCATAAGGTAAACCCAGCTTGCAAAATCTGGAGAAGGATTTTTGTAAGAGTCTATTCTGTAAACTTCAACGCCGTCCACGTTTTCGTGTTCTGGTGCGCCGGGGAAATCACAGGTTACAATGTAAACTTTCGCCCCGTCTTTTGCAAGGCTTTTCGAGAGATAATATACGTGGGGAGATATTCCTCCAATAATCCTTGGCGGGAACTCCCATGTAAGCATCATAATCTTTAGTTCGTTAAACATTTGAACCCCGCTTCCAACCTGAGCCTTTATAGGTTTCTAAAATTGTTTTAAACCAAGTTGCCGTTTTAGGCGGAATAACCTGTATTTTTTCCGTTGGAACCTTATAGATTTTGGTCGTCTCGCTTGCCATCCAGTCAGATTTCACAACTATTTTTTGTGCTTCATACATGCCGAGCCATTCAATACTCTTAATAGCCATGTTAAAAGGGGAGTTTGCTCCATGGGAACGGTGATCTTCCAAGCTTTCCACAGAGTAAATGAAAGGTATTCCAAGCGCTTTTTTAAGTGTCACAGCAGCTGGTATAAAATGCCATTCATGTGCATCTATCAAATCCAGCTGTTTCTTCGCGCCATAATATATGTTGGCCGCTGCTCTTTCAACCTCTTGGTTTAACGTGAGAACCCAAGTAAGGACGCTTATGTGTGTTTTTACCGGGTTAGTCACTCTGTGAGTTCTGATTCCCCCGTTTTCTGTAAATTCTCCAGTTAGATAATCATGGTATGTGACCACATGGGTTTCCACTTTATTTTTGGCTAGCTGCAACGCTAACTCTTTCACATAGCTTGCAAGTTGCCCAACAATTCTTGGCGGGAACTCCCACGAAAAAATGATTACCCGCATTAACTATCGCCGGTTAGGTGAAGAGGGCGCAGACCTTAATTATGCCTCTTCCAGTGAGGTAGTACCGTTTTCTCCCGTTACTGTCCACAAAGCTTTCAACGTAACCCTCGTAGCCGTATCCATCTAGAATTCTTTCAATTTCAGCTTTCTCTAACTGTAAAAACTGAGCAAGCTCCTCACTTTTCCTAGCCAAATCCGGAGCGGTTGCGCATAAATTGTGGAGGGCTTGCAAAACCTTTTCCGAAATTGGAAGTTCTTCTCTCAAACGTTTCACCTTTATGCTGGTCTTACTTAGAGTTAGTACCTTTCTATGCTTAAAAGTATTGGGTTGCAGTTTTGGCTTGTCCCAGCAAATGTTTGAGTCTTTCTTTTGTAACTTTAACAAGGGCTTTTCTAAGTTTTTCCCCTTTCAGTTCTGAAAACCTAACTTTCCTTAGTTTTTCAGCCAATTTTTCATCGTGCAAAGAGGCTTCTGCCCAGTTTTCAAAGTCGCCGCGTTTGCTGTGGAACTCTATTGACTCTATTCCAACTTTTTCCAGAGCCTTCAAAAATCCTTTAAGGCTCCAAGCCATAACTCCCGTATAATTTTCTTCTCCGACGCCCTTGTAAAATAGAAAAGGCTCGTTGGCTGTTACTGCTGCAAGCCTAACCCTATTTTCAAAATCCAATATTGCCGCTTGAGCGGTTACATAGGCGTCTCCTGGAGAGTCAAATGGGCTGAAATAGGAGTGAACTTCGCCTGGCCCTCCACCGCCCATGAACATGTAATATAAATGGTCGCTTATTTGGAAATACCGCCAAATTCTCAAAAACTCTTTGTCGCCTGTTTCTTTAACGATGGGTTCAATTCTTCTAAAGGACGTGTAATAGGCCCACTGTAAGGTGTTTCCTAACCAGCAGCTTGCGTCTCTTTCTAAATCAGCCCATGAGACTGTTCCTCCAATCTCTGGGACATCAATCTCTTCCATCGGCGTATGTTTTTCTATAACCTCTGACGGTGTAGCCATGTTAAGGTGCTGCCACTCCAAAATTTTCTTGGGCAAGTGCCTCAAAAATTCGTGTATACCTGTTTCTGGCCAGTGGTGTTCACCGAAGGTTTCGTAGTCTGGAAAAATGTTTATGCAGTCTCCAGGGGTTGCCGCCAACCAACCTGCGTATTTATCTGCTGTTAGGGGCCATTCGCTCCACCATCTTGCTGAAAACCTAAAGCCTATGTCGTCTGTTAACTTGTAGTTTCGCAGTAAAACCTTGATTTTTCTACATCCTTTGGGCTTGTAAAGGTGATTCGGCGATTTTCCATGCAGTATGCGTTCTATGCCCTCGGTGAATATTCCCCTATAACCCATTTCTTCAGCGGCTTTTGCTATAGCGTTGTTGTATATTAGTTCAGTGTTTTCAAAAACTTTAGGGGTGCACCCCAATAGCTCTTTGACTGTTTGCTGGTGTATTTTCACTTGCTCTATAAACTCTTCCCTTTCTGGATAAAGACCTGACAAAGAGTGGTAATAGGTTTGTCCAAGTAGCTCTACACAACCTGTTTCAACGAGTTGTTTAAAGGATTCTAAAAGGTCTTTGTTAAACACTTCACATTGTTCTAAAAAAACTCCAGAAATGCTGAAAGAAACTTTAACACGTTTTTTCTCATGTTTATATTCGTCAATTAAGCTAAGCAGTATCTGGTTTGATGGAAAATAGCATTTTTTGCATGCTCTATCAAAAATTTCCCTATCCAGTTCATGGTCAAAATAGTAGTTGAACAATTCCTCCTTTTTTAGACGTTTAAACGTCTTGTTTTCCCAGAAGTAGTTTTTCCTTAGCCTGTGGGGCTGGTGGACTTCAAACACGAAAACTATGTCAGTCAAAGCGTTAGCCTCACCCTCTACTTTTACAATTTGTAGTTATTTCTAGTTTGCTAATTTCTCCTTGAAACATAATATTACAATTCAGGTTTCAGATTCTGATTAAGAATTCATACCTTATTTATTTCTTATCAATGCTCTTTTGTTTTAATGCGAAGGTGAAAAGTTGTCTGTTGAAAAAATTAGTGTTGGGAGTCGCCAACAACTTGAGCAGTTAGTTATCGATGAAATAAACCAGGTTGGAAAGGGTTTAACGGTGATCTGCAACGATGTTCCTGTTAATGATAAGACCGCTCTTGATGTTTTATGCCACGACAGTAACAGGCAACTTGTTATACTTCAGTTAAGTGTCAACGAAGACGATGCTATATTGCTTAATGGACTACAGAGCCTAGACTATGTTGACAAGTTTAAGGCGTTCTTGAAGGCTACGTACAACAAGCACAAAATCGACGACAAAGAGAAGCCTAGACTAATTTTAATCGCACCAAGTTTTTCTGACGCCTTGCTTCGTGCCGTTGAAAGCATGAAAGGAATGCGCATAGACTTATACGAGTGGGAATACCTAAAACTTGGAGAAGATAAAGGTCTTCGCCTTCAACCCATTTTTACATTTGGTCCAGCTGAAAAGCCTGTGGAAAAAGAACATAAACCAACAGAGAAAAAGTCTGAAACAAAGCCGCCTAAGAAAAAAGAGCAACCTCCAGCGCCAACTCCACCTATGCCCATGCCAGAAAAAAGAGGAACAAAAACCAGAGCT
This sequence comes from Candidatus Bathyarchaeota archaeon, assembly GCA_009889605.1. GTDB lineage: Archaea > Thermoproteota > Bathyarchaeia > Bathyarchaeales > Bathycorpusculaceae > WUQU01. The sequence goes on from WUQU01000516.1 coordinate 26,422, forward strand.
GAAGCAAGAACCACCTAAACTTGAACCAGTTAAGGAAGAACCAGTGTTTCAAAAGCCAGCAGCTGAAAAACCTAAAGAGGAACCTAAAAGGAAACTAAAGCTTTTTTAGGCCTTACTAGCCCGAAGATTAGAGTTTGTTTTGCTCTGGTTGCTAATTAGGTTTTGTCCAGAAATATTCACCAGCATTTGCGGGTGGCTTAGGTACCTGCTGAATGCATCGTATACCAGTTCATTTTCCTAGGTAACGATGCTGCAGCCTTAACATTTGACCTTAAACCCCAAAGTGAGTTGCAGAGCAAAAATCACAGATGTATGGAAGAATTCACTAGCAATAATAAAAAAACCAAAGTAACTAGTCTTATTGAAAGCAATTGAAATTCTTGAAAATAAAAAGGATGGAAAGTTTAGGGTTTACGCGAAGCTGCCTTTTCTAACGCCACTACGCCTGGAAGCTTCTTTCCCATAAGAAACTCAATTAAGGCTCCGCCAGCAGTGCTCACATAGGAAATTTTGTCTGAAAGTCCAAGTTCTTGTATGGCTGCAATGGTGTGGCCGCCTCCGGCGAGGGAGAAAGCCTTCGAGTTTGCAATTTCTCCAAATATGCTTTTTGTTCCGTAAACGAATTCGCTGTTTTCAAAAACTCCCATGGGACCGCTTACAACGATGGATTTTGCGCTGCGTATTATTTTCGCATAGTTTTCAACAGTCTTTTTACCTATGTCGAATATTGGATAGTCTGTTGGGAGTTTTTCAACCGCGATTTCTTTTCTCTTCTTTTCCGTTTCCACGGCAACGTCTGCTGGAACCTTAATTTTATCTGGATACTTCTGCATCAGCTCCTTTATACCAGGCACGAGATCCATCAGTTTTTTCTCTTCCAAGAATTTCACGTTTGGCTTGCCTAGGTCAACGCCTTTGGCTGCTAAGAATACGTGGCCTACAACTCCACCTGTGAGCACGTAGTCTGCTATTTTGTTGTCCAGTACGTATTTTGAGATTTCAAGGGAATCGTCGGCTTTTGCTCCACCAAGAACGTAAACGCATGGCTTTTCAGGGTTTTCCAAAACGCGACTTAGGGATTTGAGTTCTCTCTCCATTATGCGTCCTGCAACGCTTGGCAGTACTGCCGTGAAGCCGACCATGGAAACATGGGCTCTGTGGGCTGCTGCAAATGCGTCGTTGACAAAAATGTCTGCTAAGGGTGCTAATGCTTTGACGAGTTCTGTTTTTGCATGGTCTTCTGGGGTTCCTTCTTTTGTTTCTCCTGCAAAGTTTCTAACGTTGTCTAGCACTAGGATTTCGCCGCTTTTCAGTTCCTTTATGGCTTTTTGTGCTTTTTCTCCGAAAACGTCATCCACGAATTTTACCGGTTTACCTAGGATTTTGCCTAGGATTTCTGCATGCTGTTTTAAGGGTATGAAGTCCGGGTCGCCTTTTCGTCCTTGATGGGCCAATATTACGACTTTTGCACCTTTTTCCGCCAACTCTTTTATTGTGGTTTCGCCGTGGGCTTTGATGCGTGTGTCGTCTAACACCTTTTTTGTTTCAGGATCCACTGGAGAGTTGAAGTCAACTCTTACAAGAACCACTTTGTTTTTTACGTTAACGTCGTCTAGGGTTAAATACTTCACCATACTTATCACTTCTTATACTGATGTGAACAGAAAAATAGAAGGGGAAGGGATGTTTTTAAGTTTTACACGCTGATTTGGCTAAAATCCAGCTTTTTTGCCGACTAGTTCTATTAGTTCGACCATTCTACAGGAGAAGCCCCACTCGTTGTCATACCACGCGAGCACTTTAGCAAGGTTTCCATTGACAACCATGGTTGAGAGGCCGTCTACCACTGCAGAATAGGTTGAGTGGTTTACGTCAACTGAGACTATTGGCTCTTCAGTGTACGCCAATATGCCTTTCAATGAGCCTTCTGCGGCTTTCTTGAAGGCTGCGTTTATCTCTTCTTTTGTGGCGTTCTTCTCCAGCACCACGGTTAAGTCTGTTATAGAAACGTTTGGAACAGGTACTCTGAGGGCTATGCCGTCAAGTTTTCCTTTAAGTTCTGGCAGAACTAGGCCGGCAGCGCGTGCAGCTCCTGTGGTTGTGGGTATTATGCTTAGAGCTGCTGCTCTTGCTCTGCGAAGGTCTTTGTGAACTAGGTCGTGTATGCGTTGGTCGTTTGTGTATGCGTGAGCTGTCGTCATTAGTCCGGCTTTTACGCCGAAGTTTTCCTGCAGCACTTTTGTCACTGGAGCTACACAGTTTGTGGTGCATGAAGCGTTCGAAAGTATGTTATGATTGACGGGGTCATATTTGTCATGGTTTACGCCTAAAACTATTGTTATGTCTGGGTTTTCCGCTGGGGCTGATATCAAAACTTTTTTGGCTCCTGCTTGCAAGTGTTTTGAGGCGTCTTCTCTTTTCGTGAATAGACCTGTAGATTCTACTGCTAAGTAAACATCTAGGTCTTTCCATGGCAATTGTGCTGGGTCTTTTTGAGAAAGCACTTTCAGTTCTTTACCGTTTACTATTATGCTGTTGTCTTTTACTTGTATGTCAGCGTTAAATCTCCCATGCACTGAATCATATTTCAGTAGGTGTGCGAGTGTTTTTGCGTCTGCAACGTCGTTTATGGCTACAAAGTCTATGTTTGCGTTTCTTTCGATGGCTACTCTGTATAAAAGTCTTCCAATTCTTCCAAAACCGTTTATGGCGACTCTTATTGCCATTTAAATCACCGCGCATAATGTTGAAAGTTTTCTTAATTAATTTTCCGATAGGGTGCGGCGTATTAATAATGAAAAAGGGTAAAAGAAGAGAAAGGTAGAGGGATTTTGTTTATCGGAGTTTCATTAAGGCCATTTCTGCGGCTAGGACTATGGGTTCCCATGTTTCGCATAGGGGCGGCGCGTAGGCTGTATCTGCTTTGGCTAGTTCACGTATAGTCATTTGTTTTTGTATGGCGAAGGAAACTGCGTTTATGCGTTGGGTGACTTCTTCTCCGCCCATGATTTGGGCGCCTATTATGCGTTGCAACTCTTTTTCCACTACAAGCTTGACTTTTATTGGTTTGGCTCCGGGGTAGTAGTGTGCTTTTGTCTTTGAGGTTATGGTTCCTGTGACAGTTTCTATTCTTGCTCTTTGGGCTGCTGCTTCTGTTAGGCCTGTTACCCCCACTTGTGTGTCGTATAGTTGGGTTACGGCTGAGCCTAAAACTCCGGTGAAAAGTGCATAGCCGCCTGCGGCGTTTATTCCCGCCACTTTTCCTTGTCTTACGGCTACTGTGCCAAGCTGTTGAACTGTTGGCTTCTGGGTTACTATGTGGGTGGATTCTGCGCAGTCGCCTACGGCGTAAACGTCTTTGATGTTTGTTTCCATTCTGGCGTTTGTTTTGATGGTTCTTGTCTCGCCTAAGGCTATTCCGGCATCCACGGCAAGTTGGGTGTTGGCTCTAACTCCGAAGGCGCTTATGAAGAGGTCTGCGTTGATTTGCTCTCCTCCAGCCACTATGCCTGTCACTTTTTCTGTTCCAAGGAATTCTTCTACGGCTTTGCCTACTAGGATGTTTATTCCTTTTTGCTGGAGCATTTCTTGAACAATTTTTGCCATGTCTGCGTCCAGCATTGCTGGCAATACTTGGGGCAGCATTTCAACGACCGTTACTTGGAGGCCTCTTTCTTGTAGGGCTACGGCGGTTTCTAAGCCTATAAGCCCAGCGCCCATGACCACTGCTGTTTTTGCACCGTTTTTTATGGCTTGGTCTATTTTTTCTCCGTCTTCAAGGGTTCTTAAAGGCAGTATTCCCTGTTTTTCGCGGCCTTTTATCGGTGGTGTAAAGGCACTTGCGCCTGTTGCGATTATGAGGCTGTCGTAGGGTATTTCTTCTGTTTTTCCTGTTTTGTCTACGGTTTCAACGGCTTTTTTGCCTGTGTCTATTTTGGTTACTTTTGTTTCTGTTTTTAGGGTTAGCTTCATCATTTGGTAATAGCTTTGTGGGAAAACTATGAGGTCGTTGAAGCTTGGGATTTGGCCGCCTATTACGAAGGGTAAGCCACAACGGGAATATCCTGCATGTTTTTCTTCGGTTATTAGTGTGATTTCTGCTGTGCGGTCTGTTTTTCTAGCTGCTGAGGCCGCGTCTAAGCCTGCTGCGTGGGCTCCAATTATCACTATGCGTCTTGGCAATGGTTTCCCTTCCGTTTTAGCCTTTTATTAGGCTTTTGTGCCATTCCACGGCCTGATTAAAGTCCATGAGATTTGCCAATTCCGCCTGCAAGTTTGTTGGTCTCACCAGTAGTAGCCAGCCTTTTCCATAGGGGTCTTCGTTTAGGAGTTCTGGTTTCGACTGGACTTCTTCGTTTACTTCTTCTATGGTTCCGCTTATGGGCGCTATAAGGTCTGAAACTGCCTTTACGGATTCTAATGTGCCATAGGGTTCGCCTTGTTTTGTTGTTGTTCCGGGGCTTGGTAGTTCAGCGTAAACTATTTCGCGGAGCTGTTTTTGGGCATAGTCTGTTATGCCGACGCGCACTTTGTCTCCTTCGATTTTTACCCATCCATAATCTTTTGTGTAATACAAGCCTTCAGGAACTTCGCATCCATCAACTTTAACCACGATATTTCACCTCTTAGATAGCGCATTATTCTGTACCCTTTAAACCTTTAAAATTAACTGTTAAGAAGGTGCCATGTTTATCCTTGTATCGTATTTTTAAAAGCACACCTCTGCCAAACAGCGCATGCGGCGTGAGAAAATTTTCTTTGCATATATTCTTTTGGAAAATGTTTAATTAACTGGTTTAAGGATAAGCTGTGCAGATGGAAGGATAAAATTGAGTGAAGAATTAGCTAAACTTCCCCCACAAGTTCAAGAACGTCTCCTAAGGCTTCAACAGGTACAGCAAACATTACAGTCTGTTCTAACACAAAAACAGCAAGTAGAACTGGAACTGACCGAAATCGAGCAAGCGCTGAGCGAACTGCAAAAAGTAGCCGAAGACGCGGTTATCTATAAGGCTATAGGGTCTCTAATGGTGAAAACCGAAAAAGCAAAAGTGACCGCCGACCTAAACGAGCGCAAAGAACTCTTAAACACTCGCATCACAGTTTTAGGAAAACAGGAAGAACGCCTCCGCACCCAAATGAAAGAACTTCAAACAAAACTCCAGCAGGACTTGGCCCCAGTCTCCAGTCCTCCACCATAGAATAGCTATTTCGCCTGAAGCCTGGTGGAAAAGTGGAAGAAATAGGCTTACCAGCGCTAACTCCAGAGCAACTGGAAACACTGTGCACAATAGCTGAAGAAACCGCCAGAAAACACATCTTATCAAAGGTTCCGGCGAAGCGTGTAGAAAAACTGGACATAACTGTTGAAACAACCGCTGAAAAATCCTTAACGCTAAGCATAGAAGTGGAGTTAACTCTTTCGCCGCTAATGGGCGAATTCAACGCCAAAGCACTTGCAGACGAAGCCGTAAAACAAGCCTTCACCGCAGCTGAAAAATATTTGAGGGAACTAAAATGTCCTTCGCAGAAATAACAAAAACCATAGATGGGCTAAATGCCCAGCATATCACATTGCTATGCCATCACAACGCGGATCCAGATGCGGTATGCTCAGCCTATGCTCTGTCAACGCTAATAAAAAAGCATAGGCCGCAAACAAAAGTGGAAGTTGGTGCAGCCCAAGGAGTAAGCCGCCTAACAAAACACATTCTAAAAAACTTGCCTATAAAAGTGCAAACAACCCCAAATGTAGAAAGCGCAGACTTGATTATTCTTTTGGATACAAACACCATACAACAACTGGACAACCTTGCTGAAAAAGTAAAAGCCTCCAAAGCCCCAATAATAGTGATTGATCACCATGCAGTTCACCCGGAAACAGAAAAGACCGCAAAACTGTGCATAACAGACGAAAACGCTTCTTCCACATGCGAGATAATTTACCGCTTCTACAAGCAGACTAACACGAAAATCGAAGAAAACGAGGCTAAAGCGCTGTTTTTAGGCATAGCATTCGACACCCGCCACTTTGTCCTCGCCAACTCCTCAACCCTAAAAACCATAGCAGAGCTCATAGACACAGGCGTAAACGCCCAAGAAGCTCTATCGCTGCTCTCGCTTCCCATGGACTTCTCAGAAAGAGTTGCAAGGTTAAAGGCTTGCCGCAGAATAAAACTCTTCAAAATAGGCGAATGGATCGTTGCGCTTTCCCATGTAAGCGCCTACCAAGCCTCAGCTGCCCGCGCCATAATCGACCTAGGCGCCCACGTGGCAGCCGTAGCTGGACAGAAAAACGAAAACTTAGAAATAAGTCTCCGATGCACAAGAGAGTTTCACGAAAAAACTGGAATCCACCTAGGTAGGGATGTCGCTAAACCCTTAGGCGAGTATTTGCAGGGAATGGGAGGAGGCCACTCCACAGCTGCGGGCGTAAACGGTGTAGGTGAAATTGAGATTGGACTTAAACGGTGTTTAAAACTTTTGAAAGAGAAAATAGTTCAAGCTAAAACTCAAATTTAGGTAGCTACTCTTAAATGGAAAACCATTAGCTTATGACAAGGTGGAAAACCGGGCATGCCGATAATAGAAACAAAAAACCTCACATACACTTACCCTGGCGCCGAAAAGCCATCAATCAAAGATGTCTCCATAAAAATAGAAAAAGGCGAATTCGTCCTCATCACAGGTCCAAGCGGATGCGGAAAAACAACCCTTTGCCGATGCTTCAACGGGTTAATCCCTCACTTTTACCAAGGCAAATTAGAGGGTGAAATAACCGTTGCAGGACTAAAAGTTCCTGAACACCCCATATTTGAACTTGCAACCCACGTAGGCCTCGTCTTTCAAAACCCTGAAAACCAGCTTTTCACCCTATCCGTAGAAAAAGACGTAGCCTTTGGACTGGAAAACCTCGGAGTTCCAAGAGAAGAAATGCGTAAAAGAGTGGACTGGGCCCTTGAATTGACAGGCGTATACCCCTTAAGAGAACGAGCACCCCACGAGCTTTCCGGAGGGCAGCAACAACGCGTAGCCATAGCCTCAGTGTTAGCCATGCAGCCAGAAGTCATAGTTCTAGACGAACCCACATCCTTCCTAGACCCGTTAGGAGCTAAAAAAATATTCGAAGTAATCAGCGAACTTAACAGAAAACTTGGAATAACCACAGTGCTTGTTGAGCATAGGCTGGATTTAACCGCAAAATACGCCGACCACATTATAATAATGGACGGCGGAAAAGTCGTTTTAGACGGTGAACCCCACGAAATTTTAAACTCTGAAAAAGCCCGCCTAATAGGCGTTGGGATACCAAAGGCTACACGCTTATACAAAATGCTGAAAACCGACGGAATAAACCTCAGCGGAAAAATTCCCTTGTCATCAGAAGAGTTAGCTGAAAAAATAAGGGAGGCATTCAAAGGCGGATGATTGAGGTCCAAGACTTATACTTCGTATATCCCAGCGGCGTAGAGGCTCTAAAAGGAGTTTCCTTAACA
>WUQU01000517.1 GCA_009889605.1 Candidatus Bathyarchaeota archaeon
AGATGAAGAAACATTCGATAGGCTTACGCTATTGTTAAACGTAGGTTTGAAGACTTATCCTGTTGTGAAATTTGTGTACAGAAATTTCCTCGGTGAGACAAAGGATTTGAAAAATATGGAACACTTTGACTATATTTTCTCACAAAATTATTTCCTGCCTGCGGAAGTACTCGTTAAGTTCTCTAAGGACAAAATTGCACAAGAAGAGATAGAAATAGACTTAAGTAATTTGAACATTCCCACACTTATAATATATGGTGAAAACGACACCATCACACCACCAAGTATAGGGAAGTACTTGTCAGAACATATTAAAAAGTCAAAATTCATTCTGATACCAAGCGAGGGACATTTACCTCTCTGGAATGAAAAAGTTCTTCTGGAGATAAGAAGATTTCTTCGCGAAAGTGAATGAAAAATACCGGTCCGTTCTTTGGACCGGCAACTATGGTATTAAAGCTATACGATAGGCAACACTTAGAGAGGAGGAGTATTTCAGTTTTAAGCAACTGAAATTACAATTCCATACCGCCATCAATCACTATTACTTGACCATTTATATATGTTGCTTCTGCAACAAGAAATCTAACTACTTTTGCGACTTCTTCCGGTTTTCCAAATCTTCTCATCGATATCTTCTCTATCGCTGCTTTTTTTATCTCTTCTGGTAATTTCTCGGTCATTGGAGTCTCAATGAATCCTGGTGCTATTGCATTAACCCGGACGTTCTTTCTTCCAAATTCTTTAGCCAGAGATTTTGTCAGCCCAATCAGTCCCGCTTTAGATGCTGAATAGTTTGCTTGACCTATATTACCTTCCAGTCCAACTACTGACGAAACGTTGATAATAACTCCTTGATTTTTAACGATATCTCTTATGCATGATTTAACCAAGTTGAAAGCACCAGTCAGGTTTGTGTTGATGACGCTATCCCAGTCTTCATAGCTCATTCTATAAGTAAGATTATCCTTAGTAATACCAGCGTTGTTGATTAACATATCAATCCTTCCGAACTTCTGAATCACATCAT
>WUQU01000518.1 GCA_009889605.1 Candidatus Bathyarchaeota archaeon
CTTGCTCATCTATCGCTTCCCTCAATTACTTTATAAATCAAGCAGTTCAGGCTCCCCCTCATCGGGCAACCCTCATCGCTACAGTTCTCAGCAACCGCGGGGCTTCTGTCGGTGGACTTGCCTGTCAACAAGACATCCTTCTCAAGCAACCGGCAGTAGCGCTTGACCCTTTTCTCCACGAGGGTTGACCTCCACAAACCGCCCGTAGTCGGGCTTCCATAGGAGGATGGGTTCGGCTTTAAACTTGGAGACAAACTTCTCAAGGTCTTTTCACGGTATCTTCGGCGGCTTCTTGCCCCCGCCCTTCACCTGCACGGCGAAAACTTGGTGCCCGTTTCCGCACAGCAGGTCGCATACGCCGTGTGATCCCGCGCTCCTAGCGTAGACTGCGCCGGAAGCTGTAGCCTTATATGGCATGGGTTTTGGCATAGGCCTATTGTTGAGTCTGATTTGGTGCAGTTTGTGAGGTTTTTGTTGTCTGTTTTTCGTTGTGGGCAGTTTTTCATGGTTTTTCTCCTACCATGCTTGGTGTTGGGTGCGTTGCTCGAGTAGTTGTGTTGTGCGTGTGAGTTCGTCTGCGATTAGTGTGAGTATGCAGTTTTGGAAGCGGGTTTCTGTTGGATTGCATTGCAGATCACAGTGTCGGCAGAAGATGTGTTGGAAGAGCTTTACTGGAGACAGTGGGTGATTTCTTTTTTGCGTTTTGGCGTCTTTATTCTGTTCGCTCATTGTTTGGGAGCCTCCGTTGATTGTCCCAGTAATGCGTCGATCAGGGCTGCTTTTTCGTACAGGAGTTTTTCCAAGCTTTTTGGGATTATTCGCAGGAGTGAGTTGTAAAGTACGGTTACTTCGCTGCCGCAGGTGAGGTTGTGGTAGTTGGAGTTTTGGGCTATCTAACAAACATGATATTATTTTCTTACGATAGGAACTCGCAATTAGGAAACTAACGTCTTCCCATGTCAAGAATGTTCACTTTAATTTCCAGAAGAGACAAAGTAAATTAATTTCTTAATGGCCAGATGGTTACCATCATGCTGTTAACTGGCAACATTTTGGTCATAATCTAGTTGAATTATGCTGTCAAATTTAGCAAAGATCGAAAATGAGATGTTGGCTCTGTGTAACAAGTCCAGAGAATTGGGCAAAAGTAAAAGAATACAATGTTTGGGGTCTTGAAGACCGTTATGAGACTAAAGTAAAGAAACTCATGTTAGGTGATATTTTTGTATTTTATGTTAAACAACCAGTTGGGGCAATTACTGGTGTTTACATCGTGTCTTCAAGATGGTATTACGATGAAAAGCCCATAGGTTGGACTAAAATATTCCCTTATAGAGTTAGAATAACCCAGTTACTCGTTCCGCCGACTCCTATTAAGTTAGATGACAAACGGGTTGAAGAACTACTATTTTTTACAGATAAGTCCAGGGACGCGCGGAGAAGTTTCTTCCTTGCATCTCTGTTTCCAATCCCGGACGAGGACTGTCGAACTATAATACATGGTTGGAGGAGGAAGTATCTAAACAAACAGTCTTCCCTAAACGCATCGTAAATGCGTATAGCGGTTTTTCGGGCGGAAGGCGACTCAGCTTGCTGATCAAGAAAAGCCGTCAGCAACAAAAACCTCGTCAATTTTTCCTTGTCTAAAACAACTTCCTTTGGCAAGTTGTTAATTATCTGAGTAAGCTCTAAGGGCTGAAGAACCTTCCCAACACTTTCTAAAATTTTTATGACACGTGCTTTCTCAGAGGCTGAAGCTTCATTTCCTACTAGTGACTTAACCAAATCAACCACGCTATATAACTCTACTATTCTGCAGAAACCATAATTATGGTTTGCGATAATACAACATAACCATTAACAGCTTATCAAAAATATTTTGAAGGAAAGTCCAACAGTCAAATGTGAGAACAAATTTTTCTATTAATTGCAGCTAATGGAAAAATGACAAACAGTGTAAGTTTCGTTTTCTTAGTGTTTTTTGATTAGGATTTTGCGTGATGGCACTACGCTTACGACCTGCCACCCCTCCGCCAAATATTTTTCAAGCTCTTTCTCGTGGATTATTCTTTGCGGGTTGTGTTTTCCCTCTCTAAGCTTTTTCAGCTCTTTCTCGTAAAGCTCTAGGAGCCAGCCTTCCCTTCTCTTTCCATTTTTCGTATAAAGTCTGTGAAATTATCCCTGAAAGCCTTGGTTTTTGCGACTTTAAGAATAGCCTTTGGATCAGTCCTGTTAAGCTCACAGTAAAAACCCAAAGTCCTAAGGTATACGGTAGCAGTAACAATGGACTTAGCGGCCAAATTTTCAAACCAACGCTTAACATCC
>WUQU01000519.1 GCA_009889605.1 Candidatus Bathyarchaeota archaeon
AAGCCATCTGTTTCTAGTTCTCGAAGTTGCTTTGTTAGAGAACCTTGTGAAATCCCTCCTAAAAAAGTTTTAATTTCATTATAACGATGCTCTTTAAACTTCAAAAACCAAAGAATCAGGTATTTCCAACGTCCCGAAAGTATGTTTTGGGTATAGGCAATGCCATATGCTTCTCCTGGTTCCTTTACACAATCTTCATCAAATTCATCCATATCTATTCTAGACACCGTTTCACCTTCATTCTGCTGTTAGTACAAAAAAACATACTATGTTAATTTTTATTGCCCACTTCAAAAAAACGAGCAATAGATATATTCTAGTGCATGTAATCAAATTACTCAATCGAGGCAAAGGAGAATGAAAATGAGATTTGGAATTATAGGTGCAGGAATAATCGGATCAATTCTTTCTGAAAAATTAGTTGAGAATAGACATGATGTCAAAATTGCAGATGCTCGCGGGATTGAACGTTTAGAAGGAAAAGAGCTTACAGGAACACCTGTGAGTGTAGAAGAAGTAGTTACAAATATTGATGTTCTTATTATTTCTATCCCTTTTTACGCACTGCCAAGTATTCGAGACGTTGTAGATAAAGTTGGAGAGGAAGTAATCGTCGTAGACACTTCAAATTATTACCCTGAAAGAGATAATAAAATTGAAGAGATTGAGAACGGGATGGTTGAAAGTATTTGGGTTTCAAATCAATTAGGCAGACCTATAATTAAGGCTTTCAACAATATATTAGCCTATACTTTAGAAAATAAGGGAACTCCCGAGGGTACGAATGGACGCATTGCCATATCGATTGCTGGTAATAACCTATCACAAAAACAAATAATCATGAACATAGTAAACGAGCTAGGCTTCGACACAGTAGATAGTGGTTCTTTAAGTGATTCATGGAGACAACAGCCAGGAACTCCTGCATACTATACAGAACTAACAAAAGAAGAATTAACCAAAGCATTACTAAAGGCGAATAAAGAAAAAGCCTCATTCCTACGGGATAAGGCGAGAGCGGACCTATCGGCGGATCCAGTCGAACATTCAAATGAATATATTGTTAATCTATATAGAGAAATATATAATTCCTAAGTTAGGTGTTGAAAAAGAAGCTTCCTATTCATACATGGATTGTGGGGTAGGAAGCTTCTTTTTTTTTGCACGGCTCTCCGTCTAATGCGACGGTGCCTCTTCTTTGATTCAATGCCCCTCTTTACTTTTGATCGGTGTGGTGCTAATATGGAGTTCGAT
>WUQU01000520.1 GCA_009889605.1 Candidatus Bathyarchaeota archaeon
AGGCAGAGCTGAAGAGAAAGCCACTAAAGAAGGGTGCATTTGCGCTAAATGCGAGGTATACTCAAAATACAACCTTAAAGGAGAGTACTTCTGTCGAAAACCAGCCAAAGTGCTATGGTGGATTTTAGGGTTAGCAGCAATAATAATCATAGTTGCTCATAGTTGCCATAATCGTATGGATCCTGCGTTCAAGCGGTTTACCAGCACATCCTATAGAAACGCCCTGTGAAGTCCATGAGTAAACGTTGCATTCACGGCAACAAACACTTAAACCCCCTTTTTCCGCCCTCATAAACAACTAGGTGCTCTAGGTTTTTTTTACATCCCACTTTTTGATTGTTGTTTCAAAAATTTTAAGCCGCCTGTTCTGGGCGCGCGCTAGCTTGTTGCTAAATTCGGACAAAAAAGAGATTTTAATCTGTTGTAGCCTTTTTCTGTTATGTATTTAGATGCTTTTGATAGGAGAATAGTTGATGTTTTGAAGGCTGAGGGCAAGCCTATAACGCTAGCCGAGTTGGTCGAGGCCACAGGGTTGGCCCGCTCAACGGTAATTATTCACCTAGAGAAACTTTGTTCGGAAAGGCTTGTTTTGAGGGGAAAAAGCCTATGAAGGGACGTGGAAGACCTAAATTTCTATATCGCCTTACTGGAGCCTAACTATCTGAAGCTTTAATTCAATTAAGCATTGTCGTCTAGAATTTTTCCAGGCTAAGAAAGGCCTGCAGATACGAGAAAGGAGGCTACTGCAAACTCTCCAAAAACACGTGTGCAGCTCAAAACTGCAAATCGATCATAAAACCTAGATAGGAATTTATTTTTGTCCATCTTAGTCTGAATTTAGCAACAGCCTAGCGCGCGCAAACAACATAGCAGCCTTCACCTACTAAAAACCAGAAAACACTCCAAAAGCCCAAACAACCCCAAAAACAATTATTCAACACTTATGCGCGTGTGGAATGCACTGTTGTGGTGGCATGTTTAGGGAACGCGAAGATGTTCAAAAGTGGCTTTATGAAATTATTGCAAAGTTTCGTGAAAAGGGCGCCGTCAGTTCAGAAAGGCAATGAACGCCGAAGAGTTAGGGCTTCCTCCAATTTTTAAAGAAGCAATGAAAAGGCGTCTTGGGCGCTCAGGCATCCTTGTTGAAGTAGATGGCAAATACTATCTTTCTAAGCAACGGTTGGAATAAATAGAGCAGATGCTGTCAGCAAAGGGCGAGATACCAACTCTGAGAAAGAAGGTTGCAACGCTACGGTTGATACAGTTGATTGCCATCGCCATTTTTGTAGCCTTATTTGCTGTGAATTTATTCATTCAGAGCTGGGAGCTTAGAGTTCTGACTGTCGGGGTCCTCGTTGTTTGGCTATTAGTAGCCATACTACAAATTTACTACCTAACAAAAATCAGAAAAAGACTTTCGGTCATCACTTAAGAATTAAATTAGTTAAATGCTCGACTTATGTATTCATTGGAAAACTGGGTAAAAGTGAGAATTGTTGAGCACCAACATTGAAGGTCTTGTCAAAATAAAGATGTTTGGAAACATCAACCAAGACACGGCTAAAAAGTTACTTAACATTATTATTGAGTGTTATGAAAGGTTAGGTCCACCTATGACATATTCAGTCGACCTAAACATTTTTGAAGTTTCAGAAGGCTCAGGATTTTTCGCTTCCCACGACGCTTTACACGGGAAACCTACAATAAACATTTATTTGGATAGGATTTCGGGTTTGCCATACATCGTTGTCGTGGGCGGGGTTAGGCGTCAAGCAGCCCATTCCATTCTCCACGGCGCAACAGAATATTACAAAATCAGGTTTCCAGACGAGTTGAAGCAAGCCATATACGATTTTGGTTTGCCTGAAAATTTTGCGTTACAAATCCTTTACGGAGCTTCTATGACAGCTAAAGAGTATAACGTAACAAAATTTCTTGTTGACAGCGGATTCGTTGAGGATCAAATAGCCTACATCAAATTTATGCTCGAACCTACAGCTGAAGAGTTCCAAGCATGGGACGTTGTCAAATCAAATCCATTAGCCAGAATAATTTACCGCGTCATGACTATTAGAGACGTTTCCTGCGCCATCCCCATGCTTGAAGATTCAAGGCTCGGAGACGAAATCAAAGAATGCTTAGATAAAAAAGTTGAGCACTTACCAACAAGCTATAAGTCCACGATACAGAAAAAAATAAGCGAAATAATTCAAAAGTTTTCAGAAGACACCTTTCAGAATATAAACCTCCTAACAAAGGCTATTGTTGAAAACATAATCAAGAAAGAGTTAGAATTTTTATAAAGAAGAAAAGAACCATTAAACATTAGAGAAGGATGAGCAGAGCAGTTTTAGACATTATGCTAAATGAAATGCAAGTATGGCTGAATGAAATCGACAGAGAACAGCTATACAACGAGCTTCTCACCTACTTTGGACTCGTAGGTGCATTAAACGAGTGTCAAGCCTTAGAATATGCCTGGCAAGACCCATACAACAAACGCGAAATAGAAGACTTCATAAAAGCTTGGCTGAAAAGAAAACGCAGAAAAGAAATAGAATCCATAACATGGATAGTTTAAACCTTGCAAGTCTAATGGCAGTTAAGTTTTTCTCCATATGTTGTATTGGCATTGGTTCCAGCAGTATGGGCTGCCCTTATAAGCGCAGTTTTTGCATTCTGGCATTTCGAAAAGCCTCGGCTTCCTGCTTCTGCCATAACCACCTTCAGATAAAAGTCTTCTCCCAAAGTTCAAGCATGCTTTTTTTCAGTTCTTGGCGTTTTCTATGTAGGAACTTGTAGACTGTGGCGTGTTGGCTTCCTTGAATTAGCATTTGGATGGCTTCTCTTGCAACTTGAGCGTGTTCAATGTTTCCGATGATGCCTACGGTATGCCCGTAAACCGCTATATGCGTGTCCGTCAGTTCTTCGATTATTCTGCGCGTTTTGCCATCCATCCCAATTATGCGGCCTTTAACCCTTTTTATGTCCGATTCAGATCTTCCAAAAATGGTTCGCAAATCTATAATGTCTAAAACCGCGTCCTCGTCATGAATAAGTCTAAAG
>WUQU01000521.1 GCA_009889605.1 Candidatus Bathyarchaeota archaeon
AACATCCAAGGCTCCCAAACCTCTGTTCTAACGGCTAATTCACCTCTCAAAAACATATGCCAAACCCTTACAACCCTATCGCGATAAACCCTCTTCAAACGCTCCCAAAATCCAACAAAACCCTTAAACACCCATCCATAACTACACCAAAACCTACTTTCCCCCAGTTGATCGTTTAAGTAACCGACAAGATTACGCATCATATACTTTGTAAAATCCCGATAAGTCTTAACCAACTCAATCCAGACAACAGGCGCCCTAGATATACTCGCCCATTGACGACTTAACAGTCGCTGAGGAATATAAGGACCTCTATAGATAACGTGCAAATGAACGTTTAAACTGCCGTTAGACCTCTTTCCGCCAACAACCTTAACCCCTATATACTCAAACCTCCCCCACCTTCGACGAATTCTTTTGACGAGGATTCTAAAACCACGATGTATAATATCACTGGAAGCAACCCAAGTCAAAGTCATAAACCTCAACTTTTCACCAAGAACATTAGCGACCTCCGCACCACTTAATATCCTATGCCATAACCGCCGAGCTCGACGGTTCCAAGACCGCGGACGCGGACGCGGCCAGTTATGACTACAGTTATCAAGTGAAGTCCGCTCCGCGGAATCATGATTATGAGCATTTTGTAGCCCAAAAAACGAGGAGCCAAACGCTTACATGGAGATAGCCTTATTAAGAAGCTACAGCTATCTCTTTCATGGTGTTGTTGCTCCTGTTCGAGGGTTTTTTACCCGATGAAGCTCTCAATTAACCTTGCCCTTTTGTCATTCTTTTACCCCCAAAAACTTTTTCATTTTTTCAGCATCTTCCTTTAAAACCTTCAACATGTTTAAAACAGTTTTTTCAAAGCTGTTTTCAGCGAATTTAGCCTCGAAAAGCTTAGCTACAGCGGTTCTCACAACCTCTGAAAAACTTCCATACATATCGCTCAGTTTTAAGATTTTTTCATACACATCTTCGGATATAGCTATGGTCATGCGTCTCATAAGTGAAAAAAAATGAAATTCGCCACGTATAAATTTTGCTATGAAAATTGAATAACAGATATACGTATACTTCCCAAGAAGTAGGTCATAACATGAAAAGGCTCACACCAATTACATACTTCCCGAGAAGTATGTAATTAATGTGAAAATTACACATTTGATTAGGACTCCGTCCTTAAACCGATAATAAACAGGTGGTCCTAAACCGACTTTTAACATCCAAGGCTCCCAAACCTCTGTTCTAACGGCTAATTCACCTCTCAAAAACATATGCCAAACCCTTACAACCCTATCGCGATAAACCCTCTTCAAACGCTCCCAAAATCCAACAAAACCCTTAAACACCCATCCATAA
>WUQU01000522.1 GCA_009889605.1 Candidatus Bathyarchaeota archaeon
ATACCCGAGTCCAGAGCCGCTGAGACAATTTCTAAGTACTGTTTCATTGCTTGACTTCGTGTCATTTTGAGTTTTTTGAAGATGTGATAGTCTGAACATGAAACAAGTATTCCTGTTTCTTTTATTCCAAGACTCTTTACAATTTCAAAGTCTTCTTTTTTGGCGCGAATCCATGCAGTTACCTTTGGATAGTCATAGTTTTTCTCCAGACATTTTAAAACAGCTTCTCTGTCCTGTTTTGAGTAAACAAAGAACTCTGTGTGCAGAATCACTCCACTTCCATTGTCAAGTTCATGGAGATAGTCATAGATTCTGCAGATCTGCTCAACTGTGTAAGGAGAGCGCGACTGCTGACCGTCTCTGAAGGTTGTGTCTGTGATGTAAAGGCGCTCTGGTACATTCATAGGAACAATTCTGTGGTTGAATACAAGCCTTGGTACTTCGTTGTACGGATAGATGTTTCTAAAAAGGTTTGGCTCTTCAACATCCCTGAACTGGTACTCAATCTCAAGGATATGAGTCTTTGGATTAAATTTTACATTCATAAAGATTATTCCTCCCTTTCAAAGCTTCGGGGGTTAGCTGACGGGTTCGGGCAGAAAGGGATATTTGCCCTACAAGGCAAGATGCCTTGATTCACCCCAAAAAAGTGGGTCCCCCCTATCCTGTGCTTGCACAGGAATTCAGCTTTTTTATAAGCAATATATTATCAGACACAAATCAGTTACACAAGAGATTTTTATTAACTCCTCTTCAAAGACCAGTTAAACATGTACCAGTTCATACTCTAAACTCCCAAGTCCAATCTCCTGAGCATGTTTTAGTGCAACTCTCCAGTCTGTGTCAGGATGAATGCTCTTGAACCTGTCAATCTTGCCATCAACCTCAATATGTTTTGCTTTTTCAAATGCAGATCCAGCTGGTGTGAATGCAGAGCTATTTACAAGGTCAACACATGCCTTGTCAAGGGCAACAGGGTCAAATGAAGCCGCAATTCCAATATCTGGTGCAACAGGAATGTCGTTGTGTGACCAGCAATCACAGTCAGGGGATATATTCATTACAAAGTTTATATGAAAATGAGGTTTGCCTTTTAACACTGCATATGCATACTCGGCTATCTTTTCGCTTGCGATTGAAGCAGCCTCATCCCATTTGACAGTTGCCGCACCAAACTGGCATACAGCAACACACTGACCGCACCCTACACACTTTTCATAGTCAATTACGGCTTTTTTCTTATCATTTAAAGTTATAGCAGCCTGTGCACAGCTTTTTACACACATTCCACAGCCCACGCATTTTGATACTTTGATCACAGGTTTTGAGGACGAATGCATAAAAAGCTTTCCGCCACGTGAACCTGAACCCATGCCGATATTCTTGATAGCACCACCAAACCCTGTCATCTCATG
>WUQU01000523.1 GCA_009889605.1 Candidatus Bathyarchaeota archaeon
GAGGTCTTGGATAGTATTATGGAAGCAATAAAAAAGTCAAGAGAAACCTCAAAGGAAGCAGGCTTCTTTATATGTGGGACAAAAGATGAGACTTACCCAGCCGAGATTAGTGTTGGAAAAGAGTGGGAAGTTAATCCAAGAGATTGCGGTTATGCAAGAAATGTAGCACTTTTCCATACTCACCCTGGGGAAAAAGTGAGTATGCCAAGTATCCCTGACCTTCTTTACTCTATTAAGAACCGCCTTTATATGTGCGTCTATGCTCTTGAAGGCTACAAGGTTTGCTGTTTTAGACCAAAACCAGAAGTTTATATTGAATCACGCTTTCCCCTCCCTCTTTATCAGCGTATAGCGAAAGAGGTAAGAGATATTATGGAAAGATATCTGAAATGGGAGGAGAAGTATTGGGAGAAAGCCCTCGCTGGAGAATTAACTGAGGAAGGACGGAAAGAGTATATAGAAATGCTTGAAAGCTTAAGAAAAATGTTTATGGAAAGTTGCCAGGATATATGGAGCTTAATAATTAGTAGCATAAGACGTCAAAGAGATTAAATGCCACTTACTTATAGATTTGACAAAGAGGGTTATCTCAAGTTATCCGACGAAGTATTGGACAGTATACTTGAAGCAATAAAAAAATCAAGGGAAACTTCCAAAGAAACAGGCTTTTATATATGCGGGACAAGAGATAAAAATTTCCCAGGTAAAATGTGTATTGGGATAGAATGTGCAATTGAACCAAGAGATTGTCACAGCTCAAGAAAAATATCATTCTTTCATACTCATCCTACACAAAGAGTAAGTGAGCCTAGCGTTGCCGATATTCTTTTTTCTATTTACAACTATCTTGTTATGTGTGTCCACGGTCTTGAAAGCGCCAGCGTTTGCTGTTATAAGCCAAAGCGGGAGGCTTATGATAGTTTAGCTATGCGTATTCCATCAGAGAAGGTAAATAATATTTGGGAAAGATATATGAAATGGCAAGTAAAGTTTCGGGAAAAAACCATAGCTGGTGAACCAACTTACGCAGAGTGGAAGGAATACAAGGATATGTACAAAGATTTAATGGAAATGGTTGTAGAGGATTGCTGGAAGTTGAAATATGTAGAATCTAAGAGAGACCCTTGGGAGGTGGAAATATGATGAGGGAAATTCCTGAAGATATCTATCTAACTCCATTCCTTAATACAATCAGGGCATCATCTGAGGTAGAGGAGTTGGTTAAGGAGAAAGGTGTTGTGACTTTTAAGGAAGTTGAGAAGATAACAAGGAAGTATAATGTTCTAGCCTCTGACCTCTTTGATATGTTGGAGAGAATATCAGGGCTTAGGATAGATTATGAGAAGGAGGTGATAACGGAGTGACGAAGGAAGCATCTGTTCAACAGCTCGTTGAGGAGTTTGCTGATAGCAGACCTGACTATAGATTTGAGTGCGCTGTTAAGCATCTTGGGAATGCTCAATTTATCCTCAAGGAGTGTTATGAAGAGGCTTTAAATGATGGGATTAGCTATAAGACAGCAGAGAAGATTTTTGAGGTTCTAAATGAGCATTCACAAGCTGAAAGCTATAGCCTTGAAAGGATGCTTTCAATACCAGATAGTAGCGATATTGCTAAAAAGTTAATCTCTGGTATTAGGGATTTTAGAAGAGCTGTGTTAAAGGCAGGTCTTACAAAGGGAAATGGGAGTATTGAAGATATTGAAGC
>WUQU01000524.1 GCA_009889605.1 Candidatus Bathyarchaeota archaeon
AAGTCGGAAACTGAAAGTACAAATATCGATTCTGATTCCAAGGTTTCGTCAAACGTATTTATTGTTGACGAAAGTAATTATTTTTCGCGTATTGACAAATTCCTGAGGAACGCGCTCAAGAATGTTCCGCTGAGCGCTATTTATAAAATCTTGCGAACAGGAAAGGTATACATCAACGGCAAAAAAGCAAAAGAGCCTTCGGAGAAGATCGAAATAGGTGACAGAATAGAAATAAGGGGCGAAGATGTATCAAAGTATAACCGAGATTTCAAAGAACTCAGACCCGCAAAGATGAAGCTGAATATACTGCTTGAAGATGAAGATATAATAGTTCTCAACAAACCAGCGGGGGTATCTGTCCATCCTGGAAAGTTCGTTAATAAACCATCACTCATAGAAGGTCTCAAATACTATGGTGAGAAGAATGGATTCGAACCCTTTCTTGTGCATAGATTAGATAAGGACACTTCAGGTGTCCTTATTGTTGCTAAGAATCGACAAGTAGCACGAGAGTTAAGTGAACTCATATCCTCACGAGATGTTGAAAAGGTTTACATCGCATTGGTGTTTGGAATAGTCAAACCTCAGAGGATCACACTGCCTGTTGATGGACAAGAGGCGGTTAGTGTTGTTAGCCCGATTAATACATTCAAATCGAGATTATCCTCAAAAGCACAGGATTTAACTCTACTGCGTGTTGAGATTGAAACTGGGAGAAAACATCAAATTAGAAAGCACCTTGCTGGAATTGGCGCGCCAATTGTTTGTGACAACGATTACGGAGACTTCAGAATGAACAGAGAATTCGAGAAGAAGTACGGACTTAAGAGACACTTTCTGCACTGCAATAGAATGTCGTTTTACTTCAAAGGTAGGTACTACAATTTGGAAGCAGAGTTGGGCGATGATCTAAAACATGTTCTAAAAGTAGTGGAATCAGAAAACTCTCGA
Source organism: Candidatus Bathyarchaeota archaeon (assembly GCA_009889605.1). GTDB lineage: Archaea > Thermoproteota > Bathyarchaeia > Bathyarchaeales > Bathycorpusculaceae > WUQU01. The sequence continues at coordinate 952 of WUQU01000524.1, forward strand.
AATCCTAAGAGGTGATAAAAATTGAAACTCCCGCTCTTTCCTAAAAACGAGAAATACGTAAATACAGTCATAACAGTTTTTGCGGTACTGGCTTCGATTTTCATTATATTTCGAA
>WUQU01000525.1 GCA_009889605.1 Candidatus Bathyarchaeota archaeon
AAAGTTTTGTGTCAACTGAATCTATTGACAGATGCTCTAAGTTGTTTTCCAGTTCACTCTTGAGCTTTACACTGAGGGCTGAAATTTCCAAACTTCGTAGCACGTCTCCGCCGATAAGGATTTTATAAATTGAATTCTTCGTTCCACCTTTAATTTCCAGATTACCATCTTTCACCGATGTTTTTAGCTGACTGGGAAATTCGACAACATTTCCTTTGCCAACGACTATATCAACCCCGCCATCGACGTCTATAACTATATTCTCTCTCGATTCAACCTTCGTGTCAGGTTGATAAGATACCTTAGAACCTTCGCTACCTGTGAATGATTCGATGATGTTCTCAACGATGTTTACAAAGACATTGCTATCTTTAGTTTCCGCCATATAGCGAAACGCTTCTACATTCGCCATCGGAATAAGAAATAGTAAAACGGATAAAATCAAGAATCCTATCCATTTTCCCGTATACTCCTTTACTATGTATCCTGTGCTCGCTATTGCAAAAAAAACCAACACAATTTTCAAAGGGACGTAAGGAGTGAAGAAGCCAATTGTACCGAGTGTTAATACAGTAAGTATTAATAACAGACGCCTTTTGAAATCATCCATAATACCACCTCCATCATTACATTTAAGATTCTTTGCAAATTCAGATTCATTTTTCAATGACCATTAGCGTGTTTTATAGTGTTATAGTTTTATATAACCCACTAATACTATAACACAAACCGGTACGGTTTAAAGTGTCTTTTGTGTAACTTTTGAGTTAATAAAAAGGCAAACTCCCCGGTTAGGGGAGTTTAGTCTATGGATAATGAGTTATGAGTTTGCTATTAGTTGCTTGAATTCTTAATGACTGTGTCGGATGCAAGCTTGCCTGTGATTATCGCGGTTGGCACGCCAGCAGGTGCGTACGCCCACTTTCCAGCTTTGTATATGTTTTCGATAGGCGTTTTAACTGAAGTTGTCATGCTGAATATTCCAGAAGGAACTGGCAGCTTACCTTCGAAAGACCACCCGACTATAGAGCCTTCGGATGTTCCGTACATTCGCTCTATCGTCAGAGGTGTCGATGTGAATTTGAAGATTGTCTTATCTTCTAAGAACGGATAAATGGTTCGAGTAAGACTATCGGTTATGAGCTCTTCTGCCTTCTGCTTGAATTCTTCGTACCAACCGTCGTCATTTATCTTTTTCACTATATCATAATCGATTAGCATGCTTACAATTAATCCAGTTTTTCCATCAGGTGCCATCGATTTGTCTCGCAGAGCCGGTATCGATATTTCATACGTGTTGAATTTGATGAATTCTTCCAACCATTGCAGAATTTCTTCTTTGGTCAGTTTTTCGTAATTTTCTACCAGGGACTTTCCCTTCGAACGGTTAATTTCTCCAA
>WUQU01000526.1 GCA_009889605.1 Candidatus Bathyarchaeota archaeon
AAAAGGAATAAGTTTAAAATGGGATTATAACGATTATATTTTTAATGGAAAAAGGTTGGTGACCTCGGGTGCCTGTTTTTCTCGAGGATTTCGCATGTTTATTAAAAAGTAAACAAGACGAACTGAAAAACAGAATTTTCAAGGGCAAGCCAAATTTTTTGGAAGAGGATTTTAAGAGGCGTTTGATTTCTCATTGGATTTTGTTGAGTTGTATAGACGAGTTTTCGGTTAATGCGGGGGACCTTGATGTTTTGGCTGTTGATTCGAGTGTTTATACGAACTTGCTTTCTAATGGTGGAGTTTTCTACATTATTAGGTCTTTGGCGGCTCGAAAGGATGTTGTTAGCAAGAGGTTGGAATCCGATGTGATTTTTAGTAGGGATAGGATGTCTCGTATTCGTGAGCTTATTGCTGCGAAGATGGAGATGTTGGAGTTTGAGGTTGCCCTTGAGGCATTGAAGAGCGGTTTCGATGGAGATGCAATTTTGTTGGACGGGTCTCTCTATGGAAGGTTTTCTCATGTTCCCATAGAGTCGAAGGTTGATGAGGAACGTGACTCTCTTTTGCATTATTTTAGGGTTTATAAGGAGTTGCTTGATGCTTGTCGTAAATCAGGCGTTCTTTTAGTTGGGGTAAGCAAAGAGAGCAGGTCGACATTTTACCGTGATTATTTGCTAAGTTTAATTTTTGATGAAAGGTTAAGAGAGGTAGAAATTGAAGATGGTGATAAGAAGCGGTTGAAAGAGATATTTTTCCAAATTCTAGACGTGGAAAAAGTTGCTTTTGGAAAGTTTTTAAGGCTGAAGGAGAAATATGGCGATAAACTGGAAGTTGCGGAACTGATTATAAGAGAGTTGGTGTCTTCAAGGCCTGATTATCAGTTGATTATCAATTATGTTTCTTCTGCTGGGTATGCGCACCCGTTATTGTTAGGGCCTTCTCTTAGGATGGCGAGACGTCTTAAAGAGTATCATGATGATCCAGCGGAATGTGTTAGGAAGTATTTTCCAAGATTGACAATGGAGAAGGGTGAAGACTTTATTCGGTGGGCTTCGGAAATTCTCAGGAGTATAGTTGAGTTTCCAAGTTTTGTTTCGTTTTACATTTTGTTGGATCCGAGGGATTCGCCTATACGTGTTGATATGCCATATTACGGTAAGTCGCTTTCCGAAGTTGGCTGGCCTGAGCCTGTTGAGGTGGATATTAGCAAATTGCTGAAAATCATGGTTACGGGTTATTGCGGTTTGAACGCTTATAATCTTTGGCTTAAGAATGCTGATGAGAAGGTGAGATTAAGGCGGAAGGTTGTGGATTATATTTATTTTCCATATTTGGAAAAATTGTTTGGAGAAAAAATAATTCGTGGTAGGAGTTATAGGCGTGTCAAATACCCTTAAGGAAATTGGCATAATCGTTGGTGAAGCCAGTCCAAGCGAGTTCTATTTCACTTCTAAGCCAGAAGATATGCCTTCAAGGTGGGAATACGTCGTCGTTTTTTCCTTAGAAGACATAGGCGGCAGCTTAAAGGAGGTTCCAGTGGTGGCTCAGGTGCAGGGAATAATATCAGCAAGTCAAGTTTTGACTAAGGAGCTTGATTTTGACGTAACGAAAAAGCTTGTGGAATCTGGAATTGCAGATAAGAAGGTTTGGGGTAAAGCCAGGATTTTAGGGTATTTAACTGAAACAGGAGATGTATTGCAGCCGAGAAAAGCTGTTATGCCTGGAAAAGCTGTATATCAAGCTCCTAAGGATCTGCTTGAACAGTTTTACTCTTTTCCAAGGGAAGAGGCTGTCCATGTTGGAAATTTAATCACGAGAAGCGATGTTCCAGTACACTTGTCTCTGAAAGGTTTTAGAAGGCATCTCGCCAT
>WUQU01000527.1 GCA_009889605.1 Candidatus Bathyarchaeota archaeon
CGTGGAAGAATAATCGAGAATAATAGTGAATTGATTAGTCGTATTTAAAAAGGAGGGGCTGAACGCCCCTTTTTAAAGTGATAATGGAAAACGGGAAAATGGAGGTGCAAGAATGGAAGTCAAAGAAATCAGCAAAGAGGAAAATGTTATAATCCGCGAGTACACATTCGACAGTGCGGATATAAAAAGACTCGAAGACAAAACAGTTGAAGAATTGAATAAGAGAAAATACCATATCGAAGGATTCAGACCAGGAAGAGTTCCAAAGGAAGTTTACAAACTCAGACTCAAAGAAGCATTCTACGATATCTATGTTGCAGATGAGGCAATCAAAGAAGCAGAAAAGGAACTCGACAAGGAAAGTGTTAGTCTGCTCCTTCCCCCAGTTATAGCAGACGTGAAGATTTCACCAGAAGGTGGCAAAGTCACCGTTGAACTCCACCTCGAGCCAGAAGTTAACTTTGACCCGGCTCAGTTGAAGATTAGAAAAGCTAAGGAAGAGGAAGTACTTGAAGGGTATGTCGACATGAGGGTAAAATACGTCATAGAAGAACACGCAATATTGGAACCAAAGGAAGATGAGGCCAAAGAAGGTGACATGGTTAAGGTTAAGGAAACCGTCTTGCTCGGTGAAAAGAAAGTTAGAGACGGCGAAGAGAGAGAATACGTGCTCCTCAAAGATGACGAACGTGATGTTGTGAAACAACTTTACGGAAAGAAAAAAGGCGATGTTGTTGAATTTGAAAAGACATTCGAAAAAGGCGAAGAGAAGATTGTTTACAAGTACATCCTCGAAGTTCAGGAAGTATACAACAGAATATTACCAGAACTTACAGACGAATTCGTCAAATCTTTGGCTGTTGAAAACGTTGAAACAGTTGACCAACTTAAAGACAAATTTAAGAGTGAAGGAAAAGAAATATACGACAGAGAACTCGGAGATTCATATAGAGTGCAGATAATTGACCAGATACCATCAATTGCACAGATAAATATCAGTGAGAGAACAATACAAAGAGCAGTTGAAAATATCGTTGACAATCTGAAAGAAGAAGGAAAGTACGATGCATATGTTCAGAACTACGGAAGCGAAGAAAAGCTTGTTGAGGAGTTAAAAAACTACTATTTAAACATGATTAAGAAAGATCTTGTTGTCAAGAAGATAGCTGAAGAGAATAATATAAAGGTTGACAACGAAGATATAAAGGTATACGCAGAAAAAGTTTCCGTCGAGTGGGGAGTCAGCCCTGACAGAGCGGAAGCGATAATTAAAGGGAGACAAGACATCAGGAATGAAGTTATAATGGAGATAGTTGAGTCTAAGGTTGCAAAAGTACTTTCTGAGAAAGCACAGATTGAAGAAGTATCTTTCAAGGAAGAAAAACAAGAGGGGAAGGCAGAATAAATCAAATAGTATAGACCTCTTAAGGGGATGATGCTCTATGGATAAAGAGATGAAAAAGATTCTTGACCAGTATGTGCCTATAGTTATAGAGACGACCGGAAGATATGAGCGAGCGTACGACATATATTCAAGGTTGCTGAAAGACAGGA
>WUQU01000528.1 GCA_009889605.1 Candidatus Bathyarchaeota archaeon
CTCCTTTTGGAGTGAAATATTTCTTTTCGAACCATTGCTTGTACCACTTCATCTCGATATTCTGTGGTTCATAACGTGTTCCTATCTCCATCCTGTGCACCTCCAACAGTTGTAATTTCTATTTGACAATCGATTTTTATCTTTTCTGGGCCGTAAGTTAGAAGTAAATAGTGTAGAGAGTCTCTTATTCTGTCTGCAATCTTCTTAACTTCAGCGTCCTGAATACCGTGAAGAACTATACAGAAATCGTTGTTATCCAATTTGCAGACAAAATCCTTTGGGATTCGCACGCTATGCTTAATAACTGAAGACACCCTTGACATAACAAAATTCCAGATATCGTTATTGGAAACTTGAAAATCAAGTTTCAAGTGCATAACATAAAAGAGTTCATTGTTTTCCTTAAGTTCCTGCAATACCATTTGTGCAAATTCTTTATTCGGCAAACGCGTGATTGGATCCACCCATTCTCCGGTGAGTAACTTATGCAGACTTGGCATTATGCCACCTCCTTAACCGTTTCAGGAAAATAACCCGATTACTTTAACTTATTTTATCACAAAATAACTATTGTGAGAATATAGTCCATATGCTAAAATATTACCAAGAAACATGTTCCCGTTACTAACAATTATCGGACAAAGGTAGAGGCTGAAATTGTGATCAATGATGAGCATAATGTCTATTTTTTCGCACTTCTTATTGGATTTCTTTGTTTCGTTTTTCAATCCACTTGGACCATTCTTGATTCAGAAATTCGGAATTGAGGTGAGGTTATTCACCTCTTTTTTAGCACTTTCAGCAGCCATGGCAAGTTTGCTTCAGATATTTTTTGGATTTCTATTTGATAGAATTAAGCAAACTAAGAGTTTGCTTTTTACGATGTACATAATGGAAGCTATTGGCATAGCATTGATAGGTTTTTCGACGAACTTTTGGATGCTTGTGATGTCCATATTTATAATCAGGATAGCGAACTCTGCGTTTCACCCGCTTGGTGCAGCGATGGCTGGTGAGAAAAGTGGAAGAGTTGTCGCTTTCTTCTCCATCTCCGGTACGCTCGGTGCCGCATTTGGTCCTGTCTTCGTTTCTCTTTATGTCAGTAGGTTCA
>WUQU01000529.1 GCA_009889605.1 Candidatus Bathyarchaeota archaeon
GTCTTTGATACTTGTAAAACTGTGCTGCCCAAATCTGATTCTGCCCAACCTCTGTTGTAATTATCGCATCGTTGTTAGTAAGTGCAGAAATCCTTTCAACCACATACTGGGGATGAAGCTTGCCATCTTTTGGATAACTTAAAGGATAGTTTCTCTTCCACTGATAAATCATCTCTATCCATTCTGTACTCGCCTTCTTCTGAACATTTTCAACTAATATTCTCAGTATCTGCTTTACATCACCAACAAGCGCAATATCTGTACTAACATTTTTGTCAATCTCCGCAGGGTCAATATCAATATGGATAATTTTAGCATTTGGTGCAAACTTGTCAACCTTGCTTATTACTCTATCTGAAAATCTTGCACCAACTGCAATCAAAAGGTCACAGTGTGAAACTGCATAGTTAGAAGCTCGAGTCCCATGCATTCCCACAAGCCCTGTATAATTCGGGTGAGTTGATGGAAAACCACCAACACCCATCAGCGTTGTTGCAACAGGCGCGTTCAGCTTCTCTGCAAATTCAATAAGCTCTTCGGATGCTTCAGACGAAATAACTCCCCCGCCCGAGCATATAAAAGGTCTCTGGGATGAATTGATAAGTTCTACTGCTCTTTCTATCTCTTCCTGTGTTGCAAAGACCTTCTTTTTTATCTTTTTTGGTTCTTTCCTTTCATATTCAGCATAAGCTGCTGTCACATCCTTACAAACGTCAACCAAAACAGGTCCTGGTCGACCACTTTGGGCAATTTCAAATGCACGTCGAATTGTATCAGCTAAAACATTTACATCCTTAACAATAAAATTATGTTTTGTAATAGGCATAGTAATGCCTGTAATATCAACCTCTTGAAAGGAATCTTTCCCCAGCAGGTTTGTAGGTACCTGACCTGTAATTGCAACAACTGGAACCGAGTCCATGTACGCTGTTGCAATACCTGTGACAATGTTTGTTGCACCTGGACCTGATGTGGTAAACACAACTCCAACCCTGCCAGATGATCGAGCATATCCGTCAGCTGCGTGGGATGCGTGCTGTTCGTGTGATGTCAGATAATGCTTTATTTCATTCTGATGCTTGTAAAGTGCATCATAGATATTCAGCGCAGCGCCGCCGGGGTAACCAAAAACAGTATTCACTCCCTGTTCCTTTAAGCACTCGATTATAATCTCTGCTCCTGTCAGTTTCAAAACTCAACAACCCCCAAGAATAAGATTTTTATTCAAGCACAGCACCAGTTGAGGCAGATTTGACAAGTTTTGAGTATCTGTAAAGGTAACCTCTTTTGACTTTTGGCTCAAACGGCGGAAGGCTTTCCAGCCTTCGTCTTATCTCATCCTCAGATACTTCTAAAGTCAGCGTTTTGTTCTCTATGTCAATTGAAATAATATCACCGTCCTGAACAGCTGCAATCGGTCCTCTTTCTGCAGCTTCTGGCGACACATGTCCAAAACATGCACCACGTGTTGCACCTGAAAATCTCCCATCAGTTATAAGCGCAACATCTTCAATCAGCCCAACGCCTGCAAGTGCCGAGGTAGGTGAGAGCATCTATCTTATACGAGGTCCGCCTTTCGGTCCTTCATACCTTATCACAATCACATCACCTTTTTGAATCTTCCCTTTCAGGATTGCTTCAAACACCTCTTCACCGCTTTCAAACACGCGGGCAGGTCCTCTGTGCTTCATAAGCTTTTGCGGGACAGCACTCTTTTTGACAACAGCCCCATCCGGAGCAAGGTTCCCTCTGACAATCACAAGCCCACCTGTAGTAGAATATGGATTGTCAATTGGTCTTATGACGTTATAGTCTCTGACCTTTGCATCTTTAATATTCTCTCCCACAGTCTTTCCAGTAACTGTTAAAAGGTTAAGGTGAATAAATCCTTTTTTGGATAGCTCATTCATAACAGCCTGAACTCCACCGGCATAGTAAAGATCTTCAATGTGGTGATGTCCTGCCGGTGAAAGCTTGCACAGGTTTGGTGTTCTGTCGCTTATGGTATTTATAATATCAAGATTCAACTTTATACCCACTTCATTGGCAATGGCAGGAAGATGTAAAATTGTATTTGTTGAACCACCAAGTGCCATATCAACTGCCAAAGCATTCTCAAAAGCTTCAGCTGTCAGTATATCAGATGGTTTTATATCCTTTTGGACAAGCTCAACAATCTTCATACCTGCCATCTTTGCAAGACGAATTCTCGCTGCCATCACAGCAGGAATTGTTCCATTCCCAGGAAGAGCAAGCCCCAAAGCCTCGCTCAAACAGTTCATCGTGTTTGCTGTAAACATCCCA
>WUQU01000530.1 GCA_009889605.1 Candidatus Bathyarchaeota archaeon
CGACGCTTTAGTGGAAGTTGAAGAGAAAAATCTTCGTCGGCTAGATCAAGAGCTTTCTGAATACGTAAAAAGTCAAAGTTATGAATTTTCAGATGAAAAACGAAAGCCTCTAGAAAACGCACTATTAAAAAGTGCCCAAAAAATAGTGGGCAGACGGGGAATAGGCCATTCCCGCGTGCTTAAAGGGATAACTGCCAGAGACTGAAAGGTGATATTTTTATTGAATCCTACGCTATCATATACTTCATAGTGAGTTGTAAGCGGAAATTATAAATTGGTAATGTAATAATACATGGTAACCGCCTTACAATTTACTATTCCTTGTGTAAGTGGAGTATGGTTATGAGCACACACGCAGAAGAGATGAAAATTCGCCTAATGACCATTGAACTTCTCAGAACTGCAAAGTATAAACGTAACATTACATATCGCGAATTGTCTTCTAAGACGGGTTTGCCCGTTACCGTTTTGAGCAGATATGCGAAAGGACATGTTTTGCCCAATGCGGAAAGGGCTAGACAGCTTTGGAAAGTTTTAACAAAGTTTGTTGGTTTAGAGAACGAGCTTCGCAGTAGAATAAAGTTTAATGAAGACGGTTATTTCGACAACACTGAGATAATAGGGGATTTTAACATTCTCCAGCAAGCAGCCAACCACGCGCTTGCAAACTTTGCCGGAAAACGAGTTACGAAAGTTTTTACAGCTGCTGTGGATGGAATCCCCTTAGCCACTATGGTGGCAAACGCCCTTGGAGTCAACCTTGTAATAGCCAAAAGAAACAAAGAAGTTGGAGTCAAAGAGTTCCTTGAAGAGACTTACGCGCTTAAAGATTCTGGAGTCACCATGACCCTTTATGTGCCCAAAGACTCTATCAAAAAAAGGGACAGCGTTCTAATAGTGGATGATATGATTAAAACTGGGGAAACTCAAGCAGCCCTTGTAAATCTGGCACGCAAAGCGAAAGCTGAAATTTCAGGAGTTTTTTTCCTAATAGCTGTCGGAGACGAATGGAAAGCAAAAATGAAACTGCCTGAAGGATGCCCAGTTGAAGTGATAACCTACATCAAAAAAGCCTAAAACGTGTGCAGTTGCCTCTAACAGGGCAAGAAGCGCATTTCCGTTTCCTACAGAAATCCTTACCTAACCGAAGCAAGGCAGATTCAAAATTTACAAAAGATTTATCGGCGATTTCATTTTTAGCCCAAAAACTCTCGAGACGTTGCAGTGCTTCCTGAGGTTTTTCATCTTTCAATATTCCAAGATTTGGGGCTACGAGAACAACAAGGCTTGTAGGCTTCGGTTTAGCTTTTTCCCAAACCCCACGAAGCTCCCTTAAGAAGATGTTGACAGTTACATCGCCTATGTCCTTTTTCAAGAGCTTTCAGCTCCGCTTCCAAAGCCTGGGGGCTTGAGGCTTTTTTCATGAATTTTCGCCAGTTTCCCATCATACTTTTCCACAAGATTCCGCATAACAATCAAAAGTTTATCAGCTGTTTTGAAATCGTAGCGAGTATAACCGCCCTCGTCTAGAATCCTCACAAGCCCATCCCATCCAGTTTCAAGGATTCTTTCAGGAGTTAAAACACTGTATTTCTGGAAGCACTTGTAAGTTTTAACGGCCGCCGCCTCTGTTATAGGCGCCCCGAAAAGTATAGACGCTAAAAACCATTTGAAAATCTCCTCTTCCCTTCCGCTTTTCAGGTCTATGCCTAAAGTTTCAGAGTATTTCACACCAAAATTTTCCACTAAAAACTCTAGGCTTTCCCGCCTCATTTCGGCGCCATCTCCATTTAACAAATTTATACTGCGCAAGCATAAAACGGTTAGGTGAGGCCAATTTATGCGGACAATAGAGTGGCGTAGCGGAAAAGTGGTAACAATAAACCAGCTGAAGCTTCCAATGGAAACAGAGTTCTTGGAGATGCAAAGCTACAGCGAGGTGGCTGAAGCCATAAAAACCATGAAGATAAGGGGTGCGCCTTTACTGGGCGCCGCTGCAGCCTACGCGCTTGCTTTAGTGGCTTACCATTCAAAAGCAAAAACACGAAACAAGTTGATAGGCGAGTTAGAAAGAGCTGCGGAAACGTTGAAAAGGACTAGGCCTACGGCGGTGAACCTCTTCTGGGCTGTGGACCGCGTCCTAAACAAGGCGCGAAGCCTCAACGGAAGCCCAAGAGAGTTAGCTGAAGCAGTGGTTATGGAGGCGGAAAAAATAGCCGAAGAGGATGCAGCTGCAAACCGTTTGATAGGAAAGCATGGAGCAGCCCTCATAGAAGACGGAGACACGGTGCTAACTCACTGCAACGCAGGAGCCTTGGCAACTGTGGAATATGGCACAGCTTTAGGCGTCATAAGAGCAGCGGTGGAACAGGGCAAAAAAGTTAGGGTTATAGCCACTGAAACAAGGCCCAAACTGCAAGGCGCACGGCTGACAGCCTATGAGCTTAAACGCGACGGGATACCCGTCAAGCTGATAGCGGACACTATGGTTGGTTATGTCATGTATAAGCGTATGGTTAATAGGGTTGTTGTGGGAGCTGACAGAATCGTGCAGGACGCGGTTATCAACAAGATAGGCACGTATCAGATAGCGATTTTAGCTAAAGAGCACGGTATTCCGTTTTATGTTGTTGCGCCCAAGTCAACCTTTGACCTTGGCCATAAGGCTGCGGAAATAGTTATAGAGGAGAGAAGCCCCGAAGAAGTCACGTTTATAGGCTCAGAGCGTATAGCTCCAGAAGGCGTAGAAGCATTAAACCCAGCTTTTGACATAACCCCGTTAAAATATGTGACGGCCATAATCTGCGAAGAAGGCGTCATATATAAGGGGGATTTGCAAAGTTTAAAGCCGACAAAACAGTAGAAGGCTAGCTGAGAGGCGCTTAAATGAGTAAAAACAAGGAAAAGGCGCAGCTGCGTCAAGAAACAAAAATTGAGGGTTCGCTTACAGAAAATGGAGTGAAGATTTTAAAGAAACAAGGCGTAGAGGAGCTTAAGGCTAAGGGGTATGGCACAGAAGAGGACGACGCTTTAATTCTGAACTTTTACGAAGCTTTGTATTTGGTTGATAAAGGCTTATTGGAAGTGAGAGACGAGAAAGGGGCCGCGATGGCTTTTGACGTGCTTTTACAGGTTGCAGAGAAAACCGACGAGAACGCTTGGGCGAAATATCTGGTTTACAGGGATTTGAGAACCCGTGGATACGTGGTTCGTGAAGGCTTCGGCTTAGGCATAGACTTCAGAGCCTACGAGAGAGGCGAATACGGCAAAGACACGGCAAAATACTTGATTCTAAGCCTTCAAGAGGGGAAGCCTCTGACTTTGGAAGCCTTAACCCAGACGCTGAAGCAATGTCAAAGCCTAAAAAAGGAGTTGATTTTGGCGGTTATGAGCCGCCGGGGAGAAATAGTTTACTATTCAGTTTCCCAATTAACCCTAAAATAAGGGAGGACTGAGCCGTGAAAGCTTTCAAAATTGTTCGGGGAATGAGGGATTTTCTTCCAGAAGAAGCTCAAATGTTGAGGCTGATTGAAGGCAAAGCTAGAAACGTGGCTAAGCTTTACGGTTATGAAGAGATAATAACCCCCGTTGTTGAGTCCTACGAGCTTTTGGCTGCAAAATCTGGGGAAGAAGTGCGTTCAAGGATGTTTGCTTTCAAGGATTTAGGCGGAAGAAAGGTTGCTTTAAGGCCGGAGTTTACGGCTTCTGTGGCGAGGCTTGTGGCAACCACCTTGCGGAACGCGCCTAAACCCTTGCGGTTACTGTGCATCGGAAGCCTATACAGGTATGATGAGCCGCAGAAAGGCCGTTTCAGAGAGTTTTGGCAGTCAAACTTTGAACTCATAGGCCCTGAAAAACCAGAAGCGGACGCGGAAATACTGCTTTTAACCAACAACCTCATGAAGTCTGTTGGGCTGAGAAACTATGCTTTCAAAGTTGGGCATATAGGGGTTTTGAGGGGAATTTTAGGCCGTGAAGGCTTGGCGGAAGACGTTCAGAACAGGGCTTTGCAGCTTATGGATAAAAAACAGTATGAAGACGCCTTAAGCCTAGTTAAGGATGCTGGCGCCTCAGAGAAATGCCTAACGCTTTTGCAGAAAATGGTGAACATTAGAGGCTGCAACCTTTCCAGTGTTTTAGGCGAGATGAAAAGGCTTGTGGAAGATTACAGTGGGGCTTCTGCGGCTGTTGAGAACCTTGCCGAAATCGTAGAGCTTGTTTCAAAGGCTTGCAATCTGGACGTTATGGTGGACGCCGGCTTCGCACGGGGACTTGAATATTATACGGGGATGATTTTTGAGGTTTACGTTCCAGAGTTGGACATAGCCTTGGCTGGCGGCGGAAGATATGATAGGCTTGTGGAGTTGTTTGGAGGCGAACCCACTCCGGCAGTTGGCGTTGCCCATGGATTGGACAGGATAATGCTTGCCCTTCAGGAACAAAAGGCGCTTGTGAAGCCTTATGGGGATAAAAGGGTTGTGGTTGTTTCTGTTAGCGAAGCCTTAAGCACTGAGGCCTTGAGGGTTTCGGAGACTCTGAGGGCGGAGGGCATACCGGTTGAGGTTGAGGTTATGGGGAGAAAGGTTGCCAAGGCTTTGGAGACCGCCAACAGAAAGGGCATAGCCTACGTGGTTTTGGTTGGGGAGAGGGAGCTGAAAGAGGGAGCGGTTACCCTTAGAGATATGGAGAGAAAAGAGCAGCGCACCTTGAAAATTGAGGAGTTAGCAAAAGCGATTAGAACTGGCTGAATTAAGCCTTTAGGGCTTCTTTTTCTCTTCTTAGAAAATATCCAATGTCCAGAATGTTTTCCACGGCCACTCCCCGCTTGGATTTATCTAGGTTTTGCTTGATTTTGCCGAAGCCTAGGCATTCGCCATGCTTGTTAAAAATTAAAGTGTAGCTGCCTTTTTCCCTTGAACCTTCAATGTGCACGATGCCCTGTTTGAACAGGTCTCTTCCGCATATAAAAAGCCAGGCAGCTTTATCGTCAACGACTATTTGGTTTTTGGCTTTTTTAGCAATCAAGGAAAGTAGGGGAAAACTTGGGAGGAACTTTCCGCGTTCCAGTTTTCCGAGGGGGAGACCGGCATAATAATACTGCCTATTCTTTTCAACTAGGGTTTTCAGGTTTGGGGGTATGTAGAAAAACTTGTTGCCTTTCTTCGCCACAAATTTCCAGTCTAGGTTTATTTTGGCGGCGTCGAAAAGTTTTATGAAATTTTTTATTTGCTCCGCCATTTTCCTTACCCCTTAGTAAGTTTGCATACGAAGAAGCCTTGGGTTTCTCCGGGCCAGATCCGTCGGCAATACTTTATGGAATTGTCGAGTTGTTTTCCGAAAATTTTTGTGGGGGCTTCTTCTCCGTGGCATTTTACTTCTGCAACTTTAAGCTTTAAGTTTTTGACGGCCCAGTCTATGTTGAACTCGTTTTCTTCTGGTTCTAAGGAGCAGGTGGCGTAAACAAGTTCGCCGTCGTCAGCGAGGATTTTTGCGGTTTCGGCGAGGATTTCTCTTTGCAGTTTTGCGTTTCGTTCCACATCGGCTATTGTTCGCTGTTTGAACCATTGTTTGTCTGTGGCAAAGTTGCCGCTGCATGGAACATCGAGCAGTATCCGGTCAAATTTTAGGCCGAGTTTTGAGGCTTGTCTGGCGTCCAGCGGGTAGACTATGGTGTTTTTGATTTTGCAGCGTTCCAACTGGTTTGCTAAGGCGTTGAGTCTCCGCCTTTTGACGTCTAAGGCTATGATGGCGCCTGTATTCTCCATTAAGTCGGCTAATTGGGTGGTTTTGCCGCCTGGAGCTGCGCACGCGTCTAAAACAGTTTTTTCCTTTAAGTCTGTGAATAGGGTTGCGGGGATTTGGGCGGCTGCCTCTTGGATTGAATAATAGCCTAAAAGGTATTCGATGGTTGCTCCGGCTGAGAATTTTTGCGCTGTTATCCAGTAGCCGTTTTTGAGGAATGGAACTTTCTCAAGCCTAAAGCCTAAACCTTCAAGCCTTTCAATAAGATTGAAGCCCTTAACGTTTACAGCGTTTATCCGTATAGCCTGTTTAGGCGTGGTTTCTTTGAATTCCCAGCCGAGCATGCGGTAGCGACGTGTGAAAAATTCTTTACTGGACATCAATGATAAAGAAGGGTTGGAAACAATAAAAGCTTGGTGTAGGAACAAGTGGGTGATTGGAGAGGCGTGAGGTTATGAAGTTTAAGGCGAAGGCGTTTATTTCCGGACCCATTCAAGGAATGGAGACAAGACAAGCGTATAGAGAAAGGATAAGCGAGATTTGCATTCGCTGTGGATACGAGCCAGTGGACCCGTGGAAACGGGAAAAAATACTTTACAAAGGAACGGAAAACGACTGGTGGAAGAAAGTTCCCGTGGACGGTTTTATTAAACGGGATTTAGAAGACATTGAAAAATGCAGTGTTCTAATTGCGTATATGCCTAAGCTTTCGGCTGGAACATGCATGGAGCTTTTCTACGCTAAGCTAAAGGGGAAAAAGACCATATGCATATGCGGCCTCAAAAACCCAAGCCCATGGATAACAGCCCACTCAGACATACTCATAAAGAAAATAAAAGAATTGGAAAACGCATTAAAGGCAACAAACATTTGTTAACGAACTTAGGAGAGCTTAACTTTTAACGCTGCTCTTACTCTTGCGGATCTTGACCTAGGGTTTTTTGTAACCTCCTCTTTAGAAGGCCGTAAGGGCTTTTTTGTTAAGATTTTTAAGATGCCTTCTTTGGCTTTGTTTCGCATGAAGTTTTTGACTATGCGGTCTTCTAGGGAGTGAAAGGCGATTACGACGAGTCTGCCTCCATTTTCCATTATGTCAACAGCTTGGGGTAAAGCCTTCTCTAAACTTTCTAGTTCGCTGTTCACGGCTATTCTTAGGGCTTGGAAGGTTTTTGTCGCGAAATGAATTCTTCTACGGTGATACCAGGCGGGTGTGGCTCTTTCAACCGCCATAACCAAGTCCACAGTAGTCTTCAAAGGCCTAAACCTTACAATTTCTTCGGCTATGCGTCTTGAAAACCGTTCCTCGCCGTAAACCCTCAAAACCCGCTCAATATCCTTTACGCTCCAATAGTTTAGTATGGCCTCAGCGGTCAGCGTGTTCTGTTGCGGGTTATACCTCATGTCCAGCGGTTCATCCCTCAGAAAAGAGAATCCCCGGCGGCTTTCTTCCAAATGCCAACTGGAAAAGCCTAAATCGAATAAGACGCCTGAAACCCGATTAAAGCCGTGCCTTTCAACTATCGCGTTTAGGTTTGCAAAATTGTCACAGACGAGGATTAAGCGCTCATCGTAGTCTGTGCCTTCAATTTTAAGCTTAAGCCTCTCCAAAAGCGTGGGGTCGCAGTCCACGCCTAAAACCTTTCCGCTGGGTTTGGTGCGTTCTAAAATGGCCATGGTGTGGCCGCCTTCGCCAATGGTGCAGTCCACAAAATTTTCACACGGCTTAGGGTTAAGATACTGAATAACTTCTTCCTTCATAACTGGAAAGTGCAAACACGCCACCACATTGCCATTCCAATAAATAAAGGCTTAAACCTTATAACCGAATCTAAAAGCGCTTTAACACAGCGAAATAGCCGGCTATGCTTGCGCTGGATTTTCAGCCATATGCCTTCCACGCCTAACCTTAGGCAATAGATAAGCGAGAATGAAGGCAACAGCCATTAAAACCGTCACTAAAGCTGTTATTATTGCAATAACTATGCTTCCAGTCAAAAAATAGCCGCAAACAATTATTCCAATAGCTCCAACAGCGGAAAACACTTCTAAAGCCTTCTTCAACCTGCAATCGCCGGCAACATGCACGGTGAGAAAACCCGAAACTCCAGCAAACACAAGCGCCACGCCCAGCGTGGCAGTAACAACATCTCCCGAATAAAACCCACTTAAAAACATGAGAAAACCTAAAAGACTCCAAACCAAAGAAACTCAACGAGAAAGCTTAACCAAACACGACCACCAACCAACAAAAATCCTCAAACATCTTATAAGAATTACTCGCGTTAAAATTCACAAAGTACAAGTTTTAGCGCTCTCGATTCCTTAATTATTTCTAATCTAATTATTCCTTGTCTATTGCCAGAATAGCTTCCATGCAGACCTCATTTTTTCGTCCAACGTTGCTTCTGTTTAACTGTTAGGAACATACTTGCTAATGATAATTTTGCCAATTTTTCTAATAATAAGTCCTTCTGAAACTTTAATTTAAAAAGAGGGGAGAATGGAGGTGTTAAGGCGAGGTTGCTGTAACCGTGTAGGAATGGAATCCTTCACCCATTAGTCTTATCGTGTATTCGTTGTCAATTATAGGAGTTACGGTAAACAGTGGATATTCGTTATGCTTCCAGCCGGTGTATAATGCAATAACGCCTGTAAAATTCAACGTGACAGTTTCTCCAGGCTCTATGGTTACCGACGAAAACGGCTTGAAAAGTTTACCCTTCTCTGGGAAGTTTCCGCAAAGCGGAATCAGCGATGTATCGTTCACTTTGAAAGGAATTGTCTGAGGGTAAACCCGTACCTTGCACTTATATTGCCAACCATGTCCAGAACCTCTGAAAAACCACTTCATTGTCGTGTTAAATTTGCCATGTAAAGTAAGCCCGAAAACTCTGAAGGTAATATCGCCTTCATTCTTCAATGTTACCGAAAGACTTGTAATGTTACCGTTCACTGTGAGTGAAGCTGAAACAATTGTAAGGTTTCTTGAAAAGTCCTCTGTTACACGCACAAGTCGCACCCTATTGTTTTCGCCTATCTGAATAATGGTTCCGACCTTGAGGTGGGCTGCAGTTAACTCATGTATGATAATAGCCTTTGCGCTTGGTACAAGCACATAATAGTACACTGTCGTGTCGTTTTCGCCTAATGCTTGTATCTGAACAAGTGTCGGGTTAAAGTCAATAAGCACTCCTAAAAGAGTTTGGTTAACTTTACCATTCAAGATCTTTACGACAAAGGTGTCAGACAGCGAAGTAACATTATACGTTTGTTTGTTGATGACTGCTGTGACATTTTCAATAGTGAATTTAACTTTGTCCACTGTTGAATTTACCGGTATGGTTATGGTGGCAAGCGTCTGCGTCATGTTGACAAGCGAAAACAGGTTCACTGTACCTGAAGCACCAACTGAAACCCACTTGTCAGTGCCATTAGGATAAATAACGTGAAGCGAGACATCTGTGTAAGTCAAATTGAGTTGAGTGGTTCCCGCAGGTACGGTGGGCGGATCAGTCAGCAAAACAGCAAGAGTGGCTGCCTCAACCTTTGGAAATGAAGGCGTATTAGTCATGCCGGACTTTTTAGACATATTAGGCATATTGGACAGATTTGCGAATAAAGATAAAGCAATGACAGCAATTGCAGCGATGATTGCAGCAGAACCGTACTTAAAAGTCCATTTTTGATACATGTACCTTCCTTCGCATGAGAATAAAACAGCGGCAAATTAAAACCTACACATTTTAAAGCTTTTTAAAAATGTTTTAAGGAATGTTAAAAAGCCTTTAAACATAGAAAAATGCAAAAGCAGCTGGTTAAATGGTCAGCCGCCGCCAAAGCCTAATTGTCTCAAACCACAAAACGACAACCATGGCAAAGCTTACGCCAATCAAGTAAGGAACAAAATCCAACCCGCTCCAAGTTGCAGCCGAGAAGAAGATCACAAGAATGGTGAAGAACAAAGAGAAGAAGAACAGTTGCGGTACCACAGCAGGCCCAATTTTCGAGTAACCTTCAAGAATCCTTTCAGACGCCTCCTTAACCGCATAATACCTCCCATACTCATCTTGACCGGCTAACCCCGCTTCCAAAAGTTTCCCCAAATGATACGAAGCAAGCGAGGCTGAAGAAAACTCGAGTCCACGCTGAACATCTCTGAGTTCACATGGTCCATGCTTAAGCAAATACAGGTAGATTTTCAACGTTTTGCCTCTAATTTCCTTATTACCCGACATTTCAAAGAACAAAAAGGAGAATCACATTACTTAACCTTACGATTCAATCAAGAAAACTGAAAACGCGAATTGCGTCAACTGTTCAGGAAGCGCAAGGGAAAGGCTGATGTTTTGTCCAAACAATGGTGCGGCCGCCGGGATTTGAACCCGGGTCGTCAGCGTGGCAGGCTGATGTCCTAGTCCAGGCTAGACTACGGCCGCGCGCGATTCTAGTTTTAGTATTAAGGATTTAGATAAAAAGCTTATTTTGCGCTTCCACGGCTGAACTCTATGGATTTCATGTTCGTAAGGTTTAACCTTCATAAGTTTCTCGCCAAAGTCTTAGGCGAAGAGTTCTATTTAAACATAAATGATTATTAACCCACTTTAAAAAGAGGGGGGAAGGAGGGCTAATGCGCCACAAATGGTTTTTTAACCTGTTCTACGGCTTTCAGAGTCATTATTTTTGGCATGTAATGACTTATTGCAAGTATTGCTCCCCACGTGGCGAACGTGGCAATGGACATGGCTGAACCTACGGTGGCCATTTCATGAAGCATTATGGGCATATCTGCAGGGTTCGCCATGGCCGTTAAGAACGGCGGCCACGGGACAACTTCAGCATGCCACACGTGCTCTACCGCTAGCAGGATTACGCCACCCCACAAAAGTGCATTGAGAATCCAAAGCTTCAATTTTTCAGCAAGGCTTCGTGCAGTTTTCTGCATGATTGAGGTTATAACCGCCAGAGCCATTGGAACTAGGAAGCACGCCATTTACCCTTTTTCCTCCAGTAACACTAAATTTATATTCCGTAATACTTGTAGATAAGCCTATTGGAGGAAAACACCATGTGGCTAATCATCCTCGCATTCGCAGCCGCAATCGCCACGCCAATATGGTATGCTAAAGCTGAAGAAGACAAGTATATGCTTAAACTTCTCTGCCTCATACTCTGGGGAGCAACAATAATGGTTCTGGTTGATCACACAATGGGCTTCCTAACGGAAGGCGGCGAATTCTTCGAATTAACCCCCGGAGCAACAGTTTTAGGCTTCACCATGCTAACAGCCGCACTTGTAATCTGGGAAATCGCATTACTGCTCAAAGACCCAAAAGGCGTGCTCTACAAAAAGAAAAACGAATAAAAACCTTTTACCTTCAACCTTCCTTTTTATCCCACAACAACCATTAAAAACGCGCCAGCTTCAGCTTACATAATTTATTTCGTCATGTTTACAACTTTTCGAAGCTCACACTCCAACACTCAAACACCCCCCTTTGATTCGCAACTCTTTCGCCCTTCCACTGTCAAGTTTTTGGAAAAGGTTAAATCTTGACGCGAATAGTTTGCTAAACTGTTTCACGCGGTGGTTAACATGCCTGACATTTTAGACATCGCAAAACTCGTTATACCCTTAGTTGCAGGAATAGCCGCAGGCTACTTTCTGAAGGAAAGAAAACGCCTAAACCTCAACAAGATAACATCCGCAATAATTTTGGTTTTTGATTTTTTCCCTAGGCTTCACCATGGGCTCAAATAACGAGTTGCTGGCGGTTCTGCTAAACGTGGGACTAACAACCATAGTGCTCCTAACCACAGCCTTGTTTTTCAGCATACTCTTTGTCAAGGCAACTAGAAAACCGGTGAAAACATGATGAAACACATTTTAGCCGCCCTCGCCATCGGACTGTTAGCCGGCTACCTAAACAACAATTTCGGCTTTCCACAGCTTAACATGGTTATATCCGACTATGCTTTCAATTCATCCCTCATCGCGCTGCTGTTTTTCATGGGCTTACTCTTCGGAGCAGACAAAGAAGCCTTAACGAAACTGCGAAAAACAGGATTCAAAATTTTAGCTTTCCCCATCGCCATAGCTTTAGGAGGCATAACAGGCAGACTTGTAGGAGGCATACTCCTCGGAACTAACGTGTATGCCTCCATGGGAGTGTGCGCTGGCTACGGCTGGTACACGCTTGCAGGCCCATTAGCCGGTTAACTCTTCGGAGTGGAATGGGGCGCCGTGGGCTTCGCAGTCAACTTCCTGAGAGAAATCACCACAATAGTAGCAGTGTCTGCGGTGAAAAAAATTGACAAGTACGCGCTAGTAGCCATGGGAGGAGCCACAGCCATGGACACAACCCTGCCAGTCATAGCGCGCTACTGCGGCCAAGATATGCTAATAACAGCCTTCTCCAGCGGCTTCATACTAACAATGATAGCGCCTTTCGCGATAACCACAATAGCCGCCCTCGCCCATTAAAAACTTCAAAAGTCTTGTAACTAACAACAAACTTGCCGGAAGCCAAAGTTTAAGACGAAGGGTGCGGTAAAAAATATATATCTTATATACCAAATTACAACCTAGAGGCGTTTTTAAGCAGGAGTTCTCCAAAAGTGGGCACTGAAAACCTCGACAAAATTTTCAACCCTAAAAGAATAGCCGTAATAGGAGCCAGCGACAGAGAAGGCTCCGTCGGCGCCAAACTGCTACGAAACCTTGTAGGTGTAGGATATACAGGCGCAGTTTACCCAGTAAACCCTTTCAAAACCACAATCCAAGGCATAACAGCCTATCCAAGCATAACAAAAATTCCATGGAAGGTAGACCTCGCAATCATCGCAACACCAGCCCATACAGTACCCCAGATCGTAGAAGAATGCGGAAAAGCTGGAGTCTCAGGGGTAATCATAATCTCAGCAGGGTTCAGAGAAGCAAGCAAAGAAGGAGAAGCCCTTGAAAAACAGATTCTTGAACATAAAAACCGTTACAACATGCGCATAATAGGGCCAAACAGCCTTGGAGTCATAAGGCCGAAAATAGGGCTGAACGCAACCTTTGCAGACAAAACCGCCACGCCCGGGAGAATAACATTCATATCCCAAAGCGCAGCACTATGCGCATCGGCATTGGATTGGGCTTCAGAAGCCAACATAGGATTCAGCGCCGTGGTTTCAACAGGCTCAATGATAGACGTGGACTTCGGTGATTTAATAGACTATTTCGGAGCAGACCCCCAGACACGAAGCATAATCTTATACATGGAATGCGTCACCAAAGCACGGAAATTCATGAGCGCAGCAAGGGGATTCGCCCGAGCCAAACCAATAGTGGTGATAAAGGCTGGACGGTTCCCAGAAAGCGCAGAAGCAACCTTTTTTCACATAGGCGCTTTATGCGGAGAAGACGCTGTTTACGATGCAGCCTTCAAACGCGCCGGCATAGTACGCGTAGAAGCCATAGACGACCTATTTAACTGTGCAGAAGCATTAGCAATGCGGGCAAACCCAAAAGGCCCAAACCTAACAATAATCACAAATGCTGGCGGACCAGCAATAATGGCTACAGACTGCCTCATATCTAGAGGGGGACGCCTCGCCCAGTTAAGCAATGAAACAGTTCAATCTTTAAAAACTGTTTTACCTCCATACTGCTGTGCCACTAACCCCGTAGACATCTTGGAAGAGGCAACAGTTGATAGATTTAAAAAAGTAATGGAAATATGCTTTAAAGACCAGAACAGCGACGGTTTCCTAGTCATATACACGCCTCAAGGAGCAGCTGACCCCGTCTCCACGGTTAAGGCTATAATTGAAGCTTCAAGGCATACGTCGAAGCCTGTGTTAGCGTCTTTTATCGGCGGGGGGGTATGTCGAAAAGCCAGGCAATTTCTACAAAAAAAAGGCATTCCTGCTTTTAACACACCAGAACAAGCAGTTTCCACTTTCATGTACATGTATAGCTATACCCAAAACTTGGAGCTTCTCTATCAAACTCCTGAGGAAATTTCTGTCGAGGTTTCCATCCCAACGTTCCTTAAGGAAGTTTTAAGGAAGGCTTTTAACAATGGGCGGCGCATTCTAAATCAGGCTGAGTCTCTGCATTTTCTTGAAGCCTATTCGATTCCAGTTATAAAAACTGTGGTGGCTAAAACGCCTGAAGGGGCTGAAAACATAGCTTCAGAGTTGGGATATCCCATAGTGATGAAGGCTTTGTCTCCGCAGATAATTCACAAATCAAAAGCAGGTGGGGTAATCCTCAACGTCTGGTCTCCAGCGGAAGTTAAAACCTTTTTCAACAAACTTGTCGAAAGAATGAAAGAGGCCCATCCAGAAGCAGAATTTCAAGGCGTTGTCTTGCAACCCATGGTCTGGAAGAAAGGTTACGAGCTTCTGCTGGGCGCCAAAAAAGACCCCCAGTTCGGCTCGGTCATAATTTTTGGAACAGGTGGCGTTGCCGCAGAATTAACTCAAGACATAAGCGTTGGACTCCCTCCTCTGAACCAGGTGCTTGCAAGACGGCTTATAGAAAAAACCAGAATCTACAAAATTTCTAAGGAAAGCGACTTCCGCCCTAACTTTAGGCTTCTTGAAGAAATTTTGGTAAAATTCTCCCAGTTTGTCATAGATTTTCCGGAAATAAAAACAGTAGAAATAAACCCGCTGATAGTGGATGAAAGTAGCGCTGTAGCTGTTGATGCCAGAATAGAGATTGACCCGGAAAAAATTTTGAAGGAAACCCACCCACACGAGCATATTGTAATAGCACCGTACCCTAGAAAATATGTTACCCCATGGACTTTGAAAAACGGAGCTAAAGTGGTTCTGCGTCCCATAAAACCTGAAGATGAGGCTTTACTCCGCGAGTTTTATTGCTCGCTTTCAGAAGAAACCATACAGTTCCGATTCTTTCAAGTGTTCAGAGAGTTTTCCCATGAAACCTTGACAAGACACTGCAACCTCGACTATGACAGGGAAATAGCTATAGTAGCCGAAACCCGGGAACCCACAAGAAAAATCGTTGGGGTTAGTTTGCTTACAACGGATCCCGGTAGAAAACACGGCGAATTTGCGGTTGTTGTTGGAGACCAATGGCAAGGGATAGGCTTAGGATCGAAACTCGTTGACTGCGCCATCGAAGTTGGCAAGGACATGGGGTTGGAAACCATATACGGCTATGTAAGCTCAAACAATTTTAGAATGATTGAACTGTGCACAAGAAAGGGTTTCAATGTTACGCGTGTCGATGCGGAGCTTGTTAAAGCGACTTTAGATTTAACTATGAAAAAGGAAGCTTAAGCTTTAATCTCTGGCGATATTTTTCAGATTTCCAAAAAATAGATAAATCTGCGAATGTTTTGAGAAAGGTAAAGGTTAAGAACTTGACTTTGTATTTGGGTTTTCTAATTTATCAAAGAGGGTTTCCAAGTTTGGGGTTGGTGGATCCGTTAACCGCTATAGTCGCCTCTTTCCTTTTATTAGGAGTGATGCTGTATAGGCGTGTAAACCTTGGCATAACCTTAAACGCCACAGCTATCTTCATGGCTTTACTTGCCCTTGACTGGCGCGAAATTCCAAGCACGGTTTACGCCAGCGTTAACCCTATGACTATAGAAGGGCGGTTAACAATCTCTGTGGTATTTGCAACCTTTGGCATAATGTGGTTAAGCCAGCTTTACAAAGAAACAGGCATCATTAAACAGTTAAGCGAAAGCTTAAGCAGAATAATTAGAAACTCGAAAATTGTTTCAAGCCTGCTTCCAGCGGTTATAGGGCTGCTTCCAGTTGCTGGCGGCGCGTTAATGTCAGCGCCAATCGTTGATGCTGAAGCTGAAAAATTAAAGCTTAAACCTGAAAAGAAAGCCTACATTAACATATGGTTTAGGCACATAGTTCTTCCAGTTTACCCTTTAAGTTTGTTTCTAATAATCACTGTGGCCTTAACAGGAACCACCATAGTATCGGTGGTATTGCGGCAAATCCCTATAGTTGTTGCGATGATAATTATAGGATACTTGATAGGTTTCTGGAAAGTGTCTAATCAAACGGAAGAAACAGAAGGCAAAGCGAAAAATGACTTGAAAGCAGAAACAAAAGTCTTTTTGAAGACTTTTTCGCCGATAATGGCAACTATTGTTGCAGCGGTTTTTATAGGCGTATTAAGCTATAATTTGCCGAGAACGGGAGTGGACGTTTTAATAGCGACGTTTTTAGGCCTAATGGTTTTGGCATTGGTTTCAAAGTCAAGCCTTAAAGCGTTTGTAAACCCCTTAAAAGAATCCGTAATTTACGACGTTACGTGTGCAACTTACGGCGCCTTTTTGCTTAGAAATGTGATGAGTGCTGCGGAAATTTCTGAAATTTTCAAGCCTCTAGTGGCAAGCGGAAGAGTTGACACCACTTTGCTGTTAGTGGTGATTCCAACAGTTTTAGGTTTCTTGATAGGTTCACCTTCCGGAGGGGTAGCCATAAGCGTATCCATGTTAGGGGGGATTTTAACTTTCTCGCCGAAAACCGCGGTGTTAATCTACATGGGGGCTTATCTGGGATATGTTGTTGCACCCACCCATTTGTGCTTCACGTTCACAGCAGAGTATTTTAAAAGTTCCATTGGAAAAATCTACAAGTATTTGGTTCCATCCTTTATAGGAACCTTCGCGGCAGTAATGCTCTTTTATTTTCTGCCTTTCTAGAAGCCTACTCAAAATGTTTAAAAGCTTCAAAACCTTCACAACCCTAACAGAGTTGCCATGAGTCTAAACGCAGAAAACTTTTACGGTTTAGGTGTTGCCTTAATCTTTTTAGGCACGTTAATAGTTCTGGCAGCTTTCGTTTTACTTCTTACCTCAAGTTTTAGAGGGGAAAAAGTGAGAGGTGGCGGAGCAGTAATAATTGGTCCGTTCCCAATAATTTTCGGAACCGATAGGGAGACAGTTAAGACTGTTTTGTGGCTTTCAATAGCGCTTACGCTTCTCCTTCTATTGGTTATGGTTGTGTTCCACTTCCTCTACGGCGGGTGAAAAGCCATAATGAACTCGGAGGAGAGCGAGCAAAAAGCGGAAGAACAATGGGTTAAAGGATTTCTAGTCTTGTTCTTCATAGGGTTTTTCATAATTTTAGCAGGCATAATATTTTTAGTCATCGCCGCCTTGTCTTCGGAAGGCTCAACAAGTTTCGGCGGTTTCGTGTTAATAGGTCCGTTTCCAATAGTTTTCGGCGGTGGGCCTGGTGCCCCGTGGCTGGTTTTGTTCGCCATAATTCTGGGCGTTTTAAGCCTAATAATGTTCCTTATAATGCGGAAAAGCAGTAAGGAGGCTTTTAGGTTCCGCTTTCTTTTTCCTCTCTGCCGTAGAGGATGTACAGGAATATTAAGACTAGAACAATGAATGTCGCGGTCATAAGGATTATTTTGAGGGTTTCAAAGTATGGACCTATTTCCACCGCAAATTCCCCTTTTTCACCCTTTCCTATTTTGAGTTGAGATATTTAAAGCGTTGGTTTCTTCCACTCCGCCATTAAAGACTCATAGAGCTCGTCGTGGCTTTCTATGGTTTCATACCACCCTAAAATTTTAGCTATTTTCTGTGCTATGAGATGATAACATAAGTGTACTTCACGGTCTAGGACTCGGAAGTAGAAGTCGTCGCATGTGCAGAACTCGGCATTAGGCATTATCAAGTAGTCACGTTCTTTCCCAACCACAATCCATACTACTTTGCCGCTGGGCTTGAAAATGTACTTTTTCACTCTGTTCTCTTTTAGGGCTTCGAAGGCTTTTGTGAAGCGCTGTCCAAAAGCTTCGTAAAGTTTTGTCAGGTTTTCTCCTGTGAGTTTGCCCTCGGCTTTCGCTTCTTTACACACAGCGTTTAACAAGTCATCTTCGCTGTTTATGTCCATGCTGGCACAGGCTTTGGCGCCAAAGTGGCGCGCGCATAATGTGGGATTTCATTCTATTTTGATTGGTTCGCCTTTAGGCTTTCTCTCTTCCTTTGTTTTGGGCAGTGTGACCTCTAAAACTCCGTTTTTATATTGTGTTTTGGCTTCTTTTACGTTTACTTTTGCTGGAAGCGTTATTTCCTTATGGTATTTCCTTTGAGGAGTGTCCACTGTTATGGTTAAAGTGTCCTCTGTGCCGTGAAGCTTTATATCTTCTTTTTCTACGCCTGGAAGTTCTGCAACCACATGGACTTCTCCGTCTGTTTCAACAATGTCCACGAGAGGTTCACGTTCTTCTTTGACTTTTGGTCCGAGACGGCTGGGTTTAACGTTTCCAAACTCTCGGATTTCAGGTTTCCCATCAGGGCCTATTTTTATGCTGTAACCGTATACGAAGGGGCCCCACTCTTTTATGGTTGAACCGTCGGGAAGTTTGCGTTCTCTAACATAGTCTTTAGGAACTTGTGAAGTGAAGACTTTGAATTCTTCTTCCATCATTTTTTCCATTTCGCGGAACATTTTGTCAATGTCTTCGAAGAACCAGCCTCCGAAGGATGGAAAGCGCCTACGCCTAAACCATTCTGGAAAATCCTCTTCATTAGGCATAAATTTCACCCCTTTAAATCTTGAAGGAGGCTTTCTCTATAAACTTTGCGTTATAAGAGAAGTTCAAGCCTGTTTAGGTTTCCCAGAAACGTTCCGTCTAGTAAGTATATTTCCGCGTTTTCCATGTCCACTGCTTCTGAACGGAGAACCGGCCCAACAATTTCTCCAGTTTTCCCGTTTCCAGCGTTTTTCTCGTTTAAGGGTTTTCCACCTAAATAGTCGTTGAAGGATGGCATTATGAAAACTTGTGAGGCCTTCGGTTTAACGCCATGTTTTTCCAAGGTTTCTTCTGGAGACTTTTCAATTTTTACGCCGTGTTTTTCCAGTAAGGTTTTCGCTAGCTGGGTTTTGTTGCAGTGGGCTCTCACCCAGACTTGGCGGGTTATTCTGAATCCCGCGGGGTCACGGAGGGATATGACTGGGTGAACATGCCCCATTACAAGAGTTTTGCAGTTTAGCAGCGTAATAGATGGCCATCGATGCCCATGGAAAAAGCCTACTTCGCCTATGGCGGTGCCTGCGGACGGCAGAAGTTTTATGTTTTCAGGGAGAAGCGGTTCAAGGTTTCCATCGTGGTTTCCGCGGATGATTTGAATTTCTTTAACATGGTTTTTCAGTTCGGTGAAGAAGTCAGGTATGTCTTGCCATTCGCTTAGTTCAGCTGTTGCCACCGTGTGTTTCACGTCGCCCAGTATTAGAAGTTTTTCCGGTTTGTACGTTTTTATGAGAGCTTTTAGTTTTTGGAGAAGTTTAGGCGCTTGGGTTGGGACGTGTATGCCTTTTTCTGATAGGGCTATTTCCCATCCTATGTGAAGGTCTGTTATAACCATGGTTTTGGTTTCCTTAGTTTTTATCAGCGCAGCGGGGTGGGGCATTAGAGGGGTTATCATTTTGTTCAGCTTTCAAGCTTCTTTTATGAGGCTTAGGATTGTCTTGTGGATTTTCTGGTTTGCGGCTGCTATGAAAGTTAGCTTTTCCTTTGGGTCCAGTTTGGCGTTTAGGGGTTCCCCTTTGGGGGTTGTTATTTTTGCACCTGCTTCGTTTATTATTAGCCACGCTGCAGCTGTGTCTGTTGTGCGGAGTTTTCCGCGGATGTCTATGAAGGCGTCTGTTGTGCCGTCAGCCACATAGCAAAGTTCCAGTGCGTTGGCGCCTAAATGGCGTATATGCTTTGTCTTTTCGATTAGGCTTGTTAGGCGCGGGGCGACTTCGCTGGCTCTGTAGGTGTTTAGGTCTATGCCTACCACGGCGTCTTCAAGCGTCACTTTTTCCGACGGGATTATTTTTTTGTTGTCGCGTTGGGCGCCTTCGCCTTTTTTGGCTGTGTAGGTTGTGCCGTGGAAAAGGTCTGTAACCATCGCGGTGTGAACGGTGGTTAACTCTGGCTTTGTGGATACGGCTATGGATGTGGCGTAAAACGGTATGCCCCTCATTAGGTTTGTTGTTCCGTCTATGGGGTCTACGGTTACATAGTTTTCTTCAGGGTTTTCGCCGTAGTTTTTTATGCCTGACTCCTCGCTTATTAGGGTGAAGGATAAGCCATATTCCTTCAGAGTTTCGGTTATAGCGTTTTCAGCGGTTAAGTCCACCAGTTTTATTGGGTCGCCGCCAGCTCCTATGCCTAGGCTTGGCTTGGGCTGTTTCAGGGTTTTTAGAAGGGGAGCTATCTGCCTTTTCAGGTTGTCTCTGCATTGGATTAGGATGGGCAGCCAATCGATTTGCTTTTTCATAGGGTTTCTCGGTTTTTCATTAGGCTTTGTTTGATAAAGGCTTTGCTGAAAACAAATTGACGCTTGCATCCAAATTTAGGGGTTTACTTGAAATCTGAATAGAATTGTCTAGAAGAAATAGAACAATGATATAGTTTAAAAGTTCTCAACAGTTTATAAGTAAATAAATCTAATAACTGCACAAGGCGCCTCTAGATTAAACTGAAGGCTTAGAGATGCCGACAAAACTGGAAAAAACTCTTGACACTTTTAGGCGATGGTGAGTGGCACACCCACGAAGAAGTGGTTAACGCCCTGCAGATTCCAGAGGAGAAAGCGCAAACCATAACGCGGTTTCTGGCTGATGCAGACTTAATGGTTCTCAACAGGGAAACAAACCAGATAAAGCTAAACCAGAACTGGAAAACCCTTATTGTAAACCAGAAAGAGCAGGGCCCAGAAACAGAGGCGCAAGCGGAGGAACCACCAGAAAGCACGGCGGTGGGAACGATTATTATTCCGCCGCAAAAAACCATTGTAATTCAAAACACTCAGATAACAAATTTGATGGATGTAAGCCTAGAGTTGGAAATCCGCGTGGACAAAAAGCTGAAAGAAATAGCTATAAACAAAGTAGAATAGTCTATCAGCTTTTAACTGGATAAGAGTTCGCTGGCCTTTCGCAAAACTTTTAGGAGTTCCCGTCCTTTTGCACTTGTTTTATAAATTGTAATTGTTGAACCTTCAAGATTGTTTTCTTCAATTTTTTCGATTAAGTCGGCGTCTAGCAGCTCCTTTAAATAGCGGTTAAAGAGTCCAAAATTTAGGTTGCAACTGTACATTAGTCTAGTTTTGTTGGCGCCTTCCGAAGCCTCGGTGTGGCTTCTTCTCTTCCTAAGCTTCGTCATGGCGTCCAACTCTGAATTGGAATTTAACTATAGAAATGTTTGTGGTAATTTCTAATAAAGCTTAAAGCTAATCTAATAAAGCTTAAAGCTAACTCGAAAAGAGGCTTCAGCCTAGAAAATTTAGAAAACATTAAGCTGGACTGCGTGTCATAGAAATTAGAGGATACAAAAGGGAAAAGGAGTTTGGGGTTTAACTTTTAAAAGATTGAAGCTTTTCCAAAACTTTCTCTAAATCAGCATTTTTTCTAGGAAAATGCTTATTTTGTTTTCGCCGAAAGCCAGTGAAAGCACTTTAATTTTTTCCCCATCAATAATTATGTGTTTAATGTCTCCGAGGTTGAAGATTTCTGAGAGTTCCTCCCCAGCGTCCAAAGAGGGGGATGAGAGAATTGCGTATTCGATGAGTTTTGATGGGTCTTTGAGGTCTATGGCTGCAGATGTGGAATTCCGCAATATATAGCCAATCACGCCGTCGTATCCTTTAATCTCTTCTAGGCTTGCTTTTAAATTTTCAATTGGTACGGGCTCAATAGCCACTGGTTCGGCTACAGCGGTGAAGCTTTCAGCTGATTTTTTCTAGCCATATATACGCCTCCATTATTCAACGACGGGCTTGACTCTTACAAGTTCGCCCTTCTTAATTTCTAGGCTAAGCTGCATTTTTTCCGGCATCTGCACGACGCCTTTTCCAAGGTATTTTGAGTCTTTTATGGGTTTAACTTTACATCTTAAGGTTTTTCCATCAAAGGTTTCAATGTCCACAAGTTCGATGGGTTGACCGCCGAAAGTGTTTTCCCATTCGGAGAACATTTCGCTGTCTATGCGCACCGTGTCAGATGGGACAAGCAGTCCACCGAGGTTTTCCACTATAAGCTGTGTAGGTTGAGGCTCAACGTTTAAAGCTTTATGGGTAGGCTCGGCGGGTTCAGTTTTAGGTTTAGGCGTGACTTCTTCGCTGGGCTTTGTGGTTAATTCTGCTTCTTCAACAAGCTCTTTTTCAGCGAGTTCTTCCACTGGTTCTTCTTCTTTAGCTTCTAGAGGCTCAGGCTCAGTTTCGGTTTTAACCTCTGCGGCAGGCTCAGCAGGTTCAGCAAGCGTGGGGGAAGACTTTTTGTGGGGGTAGGGCTGAGCTTCTCTAAAACTCTGAGAACCGTTGGGATTAGGACGCGGGTGAGAGTGCCCACGTATTTCATGTCAGCTTTTTCAGAAGCAACCGTGACAAGGTAGTTTTCGCCGAAGCGGGAAAGCGTAACAGTGCCTTTTCCGCCTTCCATGGTTACGCTTTCGATTCCGCCTATGGCGTCAGCCCTTTCCATTATGCTGTCAAAAGCGTCTATAACGCGGACTATGACTTTTTCACTGGTTTCAGCGTCTCCAGCCGCTATTTCGCCTTCTTCTGTAAAAAGGAAGGCGTGGTTAATGTCTGGGCAGGCGTTTCGCATCTCGTCTAGGGTATTCTTTAATGCTATGGAGTAGACTTCTTTATCAAGCATGTGTATGCGCCTCTTTTAACTGGGATGGGTTTAGGTTATTTTGAAGAGTATGCGTTCCGGCACTCCATCGTTTTCGACAACAATGTATTTTAGGCCTTCAGTGTCGCCTAGCTGGTCCAACCATTTTAGGGCTTCGCGGGCTTTCTGCAGCACTAAGAGTCTTTCCTGGTAGCTGCGGACGACTTGTTCTATGGCTGTGAGTTCGTGGAACGGGTTTGCGTCTAAGACTATGCTTAGGGTGCCAACGGTGATTTCGCCTAGGCTTTCAGCAGCAGCCTTTTTGCCTGCCAGTTTCATGACTACTTCGCGGATTTTCTTGGATTTTTCAGCTAAAGCCCTTATGTCGTCTAGGCGGCGCAGGTACTCGCCCAAAGTGCTTTTTGTTTCGGATATTTCTTTGTCTAGGGTTTCGGCTATGTCTTCAGCCGAAGCATACTCCTTTATTTCTATTACCATTTTGTTTACACACCTCCAATGAACGGAAACAAATGAGGGAATTTAGGCCGATATTTTGCCAACCCTACCCACAACTTCTGCCAACAGACAACAAAGAGGGGAAATTTACGATGGAGCAGTTGCTTGATATGAGCCCACCACTTGTCCGCTACCATCAAAGAGATCAATCTTATACGGATTACCAGCTGTCCATGCATACTTTATCTTTACTACTCCAGTTGCTCCAGAAGTAAATGTTCCTGTTTGTGGACTAAATGTAAAATTAGCAGGTTGGCCGTTAACTTTCACTGTAGCAATTGTCACAGTATTTGTTCCCGTGTTCTTTAAAGCTACAACAATCGTACTGTTGCTTGAAATTGCACGTTTGTTATTGTTACCGAGGATGATCCCATGAATCCTATTGTTAGGGCTCCCATCCAAGCTGCTACGGCGATGCTGACTGCTACTATTACGGCTATGAGTATGATTGAGGCTACGACGGGGATTAGGGCTTTCTTGCTTTTCAGTATTTTCATTTTTCTGTTTATCCCTCCTTTTTGGGTTATCGTGTATTTTAGGGGAAGGTTGAGGATTTAAATCTTACGACTTAATACACAATATTCAATATTTGTAAAACAAAACAACAAAACACATCAAACCAAAATACGGAAAAAGAGTTAAATTTGACAATACTACCAGCAGTAGACAGAAAATTTTTATATATTCATATGTATATGTAAAACGGTGATCAAAACGGCCAAAACAATTGCAGTTTCAGACGATGTTTACGAGTTACTAGTCAAATCAAAGCTCCCAAACGAAAGCTTCAGCGACGTCATACGCCGATCCCTCAAAAAAGGAATGCGACTCAGCGACATTGCAGGCTCAAAAACCATTAGCGAAGAAGACTGGAAAAAAGTCTTAAAAGCCTTTGAACCTCAAAGGAAAGCAGACGAGGAAAAAAGAAGAAAACTGCTGCAGTAGGGGCGGTGGCATCCCTTGAAAATCTTCGACACAACATTCCTAATAGACTTAATAAAAGGAGACGAAGGCGCCCTACAAAAAGCAAAAGAAATAGACGCTGAAGGAACATTCAAAGCCATCTCCGTAGTCACAGTCCACGAGTATCTGCGGGGAATTTACTACCTATTCAGCCACGACAAAGAACTGTTAAAGACCAAACTTGAAAAAGCAGAAGCAGAACTAATCCGATTTGAAATCATGCCATACACCTACGAAACAGCTAAAACCGCGGCAGAAATCGACGCTCAACTCGCCTTAAACGGCCAAACCATAAGCTTCTCAGACACAATAATAGCAGCAACAGCATTACACTACAAATTAACATTAGTCACACGAAATATAGCACACTTTTCAAGAGTACCTAACCTACAGATTGAAAATTACTAGAATTAAAGCCTTCCAGCCTAAAGCCTTTAACGTTTAAACTTCTAGCTTGTCAAAGAACTCCAGCAGAAGCTTCGCTATTTTTTCGCCGAACTCAGTCTTCGTATACTTCTTCTTCAACGGGTCGATACGCTCGCTTTTAGCCAATCCCAACTCTTCAATCTCAATCATCCTAGCCCTGAAAGTGCCATCGCTAAGCGTCAAACCGTTCTCCCGCATAAAATCCTTAGCCTCTTTCCACTTGCCACGCCCCAAATACAAAAGCAATAGACAGTCTATGGCATGATCCTTCTCCAGCATAGCCTTAATCGCTGAAAGCTTCGGATCCGTCAATATCCGTTTAACCCTCTCCTCGTCTCCAATCTCAACACTTTTAGCTTTAACCATCATGCTCAACCAACTGGCGTTTTTACCCTTTTCAATATACGCACATTCCCTTTAAAAGATTTAACCTATATTACGAATCATGACATAATACAACACAGCAAAACATAACCACAACAGACTCATCCATACCCACAAAACCCCGTAAAACGCTGAAAACAGCCACATAAAGACAAACTGCACACTTCAAATGTTGTCGGCGCAAAAAATCAACAAACAACGACATTTAAACACAGCACAAACTGTAAACCACAACACCCTATTCATTCACGGAAATAAACCATTAAAAGCAGACTCTTCCTTTTTAACACAATAAAGATGGGAAAAATGAAAGGCTACCTCTGCCTCCTAATTTTAATAATCGCCGCCTACAGCCTGCCTCTAAAGTTTTCCTTGTCAGCCAATCCAGAAAACCAAAAGAAAGTTGCCCTTTTCTTCGACGACGGCTGGAAAGACCAGTATGACAAGGCTTTCCCAGTTCTGAAAAATTTCGGTTTCAAAGCCACATTCGCAGTCATAACAGAATACATTGGACTTGACAGAGGAACCTCAAAGGCTAGGATGAACTTATCTGAACTGAAAGAACTGCAAAACAGCGGAATGGAAATAGCTTCCCACACCAAAACCCACCCCCACATGTTAAACCTCACCCATAAAAAATTAATAGACGAAATTGCAAACTCCAAAAAAGCCCTAACCCAGCTAGGATTTAACGTGGAAACTTTTGTTTACCCTTCATGGAGAATGGAACCAGACAATAATAGGCTATGTGAAGGAAGCAGGCTATACTTGTGCAAGAACCATAAAGCCAGAAGCCTACACACTTGAAAACCAAGAGGCAAACACGCGTTATCACATAGGCTCATGGGCCATAACAAACCAAACCCTTGAAGACTTCCAAAAAGTCCTAGAAAACGCAAACAAAAACACAGTAATAGTGCTAACCTACCACCATATAGCCGACGACTGCCCAGAGGAAACAAGCACACCAACCCAAAACTTCAAAGAACAGATAAAATACCTAAAAGAAAACGGCTTCGAAGTGGTACTTTTATCACAAGTTTTAGCAAACACTAAAAAACAGCCTTGAAGCTTTCTTCAACTAGAAGCGACAGCAATCATAGGTAGCGCGGCGGTCTGCAGCCTAATCGCATTTCAGAAACGGAAAAAGATGTTTTAGGAGCGTTTTTCTTCCTCGGCAACGTTGCCTTCACGCAGTGTCCAATCGGGAACACGGGCTTCAGGGAAAGAGTCTATCCTTGGAATGTATGGTTTAATGTCCACTATTGGCGAGCCTTCAAAGGCGTCAAGCCCCTTCACGGTTAAAACACAATTTTCAACTTCAAGCAGTTCCACAACGCATAAGCCAATCGGATTTGGGCGGGACGGGCTTCTACACGCGAAAACTCCGGTTTCCACATTCACCTTATGCCTTCTTGGAAAAACAAGAAGAGTACGCCTTTCCGCTTTGCTGTCACGAAGATGAACCCAATACAATATTATTAAGTGAGAAAATCCTTCTATGCCCTTAAGCCCGCCGCAAAACTCTGGAAAAACCCTCACTTTCGCCCTCTGCCCTCCCGCTTCCTCCACAACACCTATAAAGCGAACCGTGCCACATGCCACAATCAAGCACCACCAAGCTTTACACAAACAATTCAATTAGGAAAGTTTAAATAAAATATGGTTTACTTTTAGTTTGCTAATAAAACATGGAAGGCGCCAAATGTCAAGAGAATTTCGCCACATACTCAGAATAACAGACACAGACGTAGACGGCACCCTAAAAGCACCCTACGCCCTAAGAAAAATTAAGGGAATAAGCATAAACCTAGCAAACGCCATACTCAAAAAAGCCGGAGTAGACCCCCACATAAGAGCAGGCTTCCTAACAGAAACAGAAGTCACAAAAATAGAAGAAATAATCAAAGACCCTGTAAAATATGGACTGCCAGAATGGCTCCTAAACAGAAGAAAAGACCTAGAAAACGGGAAAAACACGCACCTAATAAGCGCAGACCTAATCCTAAGAACAAAAATGGACATCGACCAAATGAAAGAACTGAAATCCTGGCGGGGTTACAGACACGCTTACGGACTAAAGGTCCGCGGACAAAGAACAAGAACCACTGGAAGAACAGGCAAAGCCCTCGGAGTCAAGAAAAAGGCTGTTGCAAAGCCTGGAGGCGGCGGTGGCGGAGGCGGCGGGGGAGGCAAATAGCCATGGGCGATCCTAAAAGACAAAGAAAGAAGTATGAAACCCCAAGATTTCCATGGCGCACAGACATCCTACAGGAAGAGCTTAAACTTTTAGGCCAGTACGGCTTAAGAAACAAACGGGAATTGTGGCGCCACAAAACAATGCTTTCCGAATTCCGAGGAACAGCCCGCGAGCTTATTGGAAAACCGCCTGAAGAAAGAAGAAAAATGGAAGAGGAACTTCTAAACCGTTTAAAGAAGCTTGGCATAATACGGGAAACAGCAGTTTTAGACGACGTTCTAGACTTAACAGTTGAAGATGTCTTAGAACGTAGACTCCAAACAATAGTGTTCCGCAAAGGATTAGCTAAGTCAATCCACCAAGCTAGACAGCTTATAACCCACGGCCACATAATTATAGGAAAACAAAGAGTAACCGTTCCAAGTTATTTGGTTGCAAGAGAAGAAGAAGACCAAATAGCCTACGCGCCGGAAAGCCCACTTGCAAACCCAAGTCACCCCCTGCGCCAGATTATAACCGTACCAGCCTCAACTGAAAAGAAGACGGAAAAAACAAGGGGAGAAAGATAAAATGAGCAGCGGAAGCAGTGCAACATCCAAGAAAAGTGAAAAATGGGGAGTAGCCCACATCTACAGCTCCTACAACAACACTTTGGTTCACATAACAGACCTTTCAGGCGCCGAAACAATAGCCAGAACATCAGGCGGAATGTTTGTAAAAGCCGACAGAATGGAATCCTCGCCATACGCAGCCATGCGCGCAGCCTCAGCAGCAGCCGAAATCGCCAAAGACAAAGGAATAACAGCCATACACATCAAAGTACGCGCCCCAGGAGGCGCAGGCCCAAGAACCCCTGGACCGGGAGCCCAAGCGGCCATAAGAGCCTTGGCAAGAGCTGGCTTCCGCATAGGCCGAATCGAAGAAGTTACACCTATTCCCCACGACGGCACACGAAGACCCGGCGGCAGAAGGGGAAGAAGAGTTTAAACCCTTTTATTTCCGCTTATTCTATAGAAAAATTGAAATAATGCACTAATATTCTATTCCACGGCACTGCAGTTAATTCATCCTATTGTGGAGTGTCCGTGTAAGTGGAAATAAAAGTGCTTGAAAAAGACGATAAAAATATGCGTTTGCTCATAAGGGGAGTTGACACACCATTTGTTAACGCTTTAAGAAGAAATGTCCTTGCAGAAGTCCCGTGCATGGCCATAGACGAGGTGGTAATTATTGAAAATTCTTCTGTGCTTCACGACGAAATAATCGCGCATAGGCTTGGGCTTATCCCCTTAAAAACAGACTTGGACGGTTACAATCTGCCTGAAGAATGCCCATGCCAAAGCGAGTTCGGATGCAACCTCTGCAGGGTTACGCTTACGCTTGACCAGGAAGCAGAGGAAGGAACGATAACGGTTTATTCAGGCGAGCTCATTTCAGAAAACCCGAACATAGTGCCACTCAGCGACAAAATCCCCATAATAAAGCTTACAAAAGGGCAAAAGTTGAAGCTTGAAGCCTACGCGAGACTTGGAAAAGGGAAAAAACATGCAAAATGGCAACCAGCATCCACAAGCGCCTACAAATATTTGCCCCAAGTGAAAATAGATGCGGCGCGCTGCGACGCTTGCGGAAAATGCGTGGAAATCTGCCCCAGAAAAGTTTTGGAAAAAACCGAAGGCAAAATAGAAGTTAGAGATTTGCTGGCGTGCACCCTCTGCCAAGACTGCACAGATGTTTGCCCAAAAGAACCCCCAGCAATAGACATAGGATGGGAGAAAAACGCCTTCATATTCAGTTTAGAATCGACTGGCGCGCTTCCTCCAGAAAGAATAATGATTGAAGCTGTGAAAATTTTAGACAAAGAACTTGAAGAGTTCGCAAAACAATTTGAGGTGGAAAAACTTGAAAAAAGCTGAAACCACAAACCCTCAGCTTATTGAACTTATCAACTTTCTGAAAAAACACAGCAGAGAAAGCAAGGCTGAAATATGGGAAAGCATAGCCGAAAGTTTAGAAAAACCCAGAAGAAAGCGAATAGTTGTAAACATAAGCCGACTAAACAGGTTCACAGAGAAAAACGACGTGGTAGCTGTTCCGGGAAAAGTTTTAGGCGCCGGAGAAATAAACCATCCAATAACCGTGGCAGCCTTCACTTTTTCCGAAAAAGCCAAAGAGAAAATAACAAAAGCAAAGGGAAAATGCCTACCACTATCGGAACTTGCAAAGAAAAACCCTAAGGGTTCAAACATCAAAATAATAGGGTGAAAAAATGCAGACAAAAAACATTGAAGAAACAGTCATAAACGCTGAAGGCCTTATCCTTGGAAGAATGGCAAGTGCAATCGCCAAACGCCTATTGAAAGGCGAAAAAATAGCGGTTGTAAACGCGGAAAAAGCGGTAATCTCCGGCAAAAAGAAAAGCAAAATTGCGGAGGCAAAAGAGTTCCTTGAAGTAGGCTACCCTGGAAAAGGCCCCATCCACTACAAAAGGCCCGACAGAATCCTCAGAAGAACCGTTAGAGGCATGTTACCATATAAACAGCCAAAAGGCAAACAAGCCTATAAGAGACTTAAGGTTTTCATAGGCATACCAGACGAGCTAAAAGGCGCGAAGATGGAAACCATAGAAGAGGCCCAAGCTAAAAAATTGACTTGCTCATATTTCACGGTAGGTGAATTCGCTAAAGAAATCGGATGGAGTGGTGAATAGTTATGACTGCAAAAAAGATTTTAGTTGTAAGCGGAAAAAGAAAAACAGCCGTGGCGCGGGCCGTTGTCAAGCCTGGAATGGGAAGGATACGAGTTAACGCTGTTCCTTTAGAGATTTACGAGCCTGAAGTGGCACGTGAAAAAATAATGGAGCCCCTCCTACAAGCTGGAGAGGAAGTTTGGAAAGAGTTAGACATAGACGTTAAAGTTTCAGGAGGAGGCTACATGGGACAAGCAGAAGCCGCCAGAATGGCCATTGCAAACGCTTTGCTGAAATGGACGAAAAGCACACCGTTACGCGAAGCCTTTGTTGAATATGACAGGACTATGGTTGTAGGAGACCCACGGAGGAAAGAGCCTAAAAAGTTTGGAGGCCCAGGAGCAAGGGCAAAGGACCAGAAAAGCTACAGGTAAGGAGAGTTTGAGTTAAAGTGATTATACCAGTAAGATGTTTCACCTGCGGCAAGTTGATTGGAGACAAATGGGAAGAGTTTGCAAGAAGAGTGGAAACAGGAGAAAACCCAAGCGATGTTTTGGACAGTTTAGGAATTAAAAGATACTGTTGCCGCCGCATGATCTTATCCCACGTTGAAATCATAGATGAAGTTTTACGCTTCTACGAAGAAGCTGAAAAAAGAAAAGAAGCTAGAAACTATTATTACCAGCCTTAAGATGGAGAAAGCCTTCACATGTCAACAGTTATTGAGGATATGATTGCGAGAAAAGTCTTCAACAGCCGCGGAGACGAAACCATAGAAGTTGACGTGATTACCTCTTCAGGTTTTGGAAGGGCCTCCGCCCCAGCTGGGAAAAGCCGTGGAAAAGCCGAAGTAGTTTATTACCCACATGGCGGGGTTGACGAAGCCATAAAAAAATTTGAAGAACTCATAGCTCCGGAGCTTATAGGGTTAAACGCCGACTTCCAAGAGGAAATTGACAAGGCGCTCCATGAAATAGACAACACAACAGATTTTAGGGTTATAGGCGGAAACACCGCCTTCGCCATCTCTGTTGCAAACGCGGAAGCCGCGGCAAACTCTTACGGTTTACCCCTCTTCCAGTATTTAGGCGGCTACGCAGCCCACGAGCTCCCATACCCTTTAGGAAACGTTATCAGCGGGGGAAAACACACACATGGAAAGTCTCCGGACATACAGGAGTTTCTAGCCCTTCCCTACGAGGCTGACTCTTTTCTGGAAGCCGCAGCCGCCAACATCAAAATTCATAAAAAAGTTAAAGACGCGTTAAAGAAGAAGGATAAGCTTTTCAACGGTGGAAAAAGCGACGAAGGCGCATGGACTGCAAACCTCACAGACACTGAAGCTTTAGAAATCATGGCCAACGCATGCGAAGAAGTAAGCAACGAAGTTGGCTTCAAATGCGGCTTAGGAGTTGATGTAGCTTCATCCTCATTATGGAACACTGAAAAGGAAAAATACGTGTACCAAAGAGAAGGAAAAGAGTTAGAATCTGGAGAACAGCTGGAATTTATTAAACAAATAATTGAAAAATACCATTTAGTTTATGTTGAGGACCCTTTCCACGAAGAAGATTACGAAAGTTTTGCAGAACTAACTAGGAAAGTTAAAAACTGTCTCATCTGCGGAGACGACATCTTCGTCACAAACACTGAAAGACTGGCTCAAGGAATCAAAATGCAGGCAGCCAACGCCATAATAATTAAGCTTAACCAGGTGGGCACTTTGACAGACGCTTTAGAAACCATCGAAGCCGCGAAAAGAGCTGGCTATATACCAGTTATTTCTCACCGTTCGGGAGACACTTGCGACTGGCATATAGCCCACTTGGCTGTAGCCTTCAAATGCCCAATTATAAAGACTGGTGTGGTTGAAGGAGCACGAATAGCTAAAATAAACGAGTTGTTAAGGATTGAGGAGTTCTTGGGAGACAGAGCTAAAATGGCCGAGTTACAAATTCTTTAAGAGGAGATGGAAAGTTGTCTGAAAATGAAGATGTTAAAAAGGAAAAGTTTGAAGAAGAAACAAACGTAAGCGCTGAAGAAGAACTTTTACTTCCGCGGGACACCCTATTATCAGCGGGAATACATATTGGAACAAGAATGAAAACAAAGGACATGGAACAGTTCATATACCGTGTTAGACCAGACGGCCTATTCGTTTTAGACGTTAAAAAAACAGATGAACGCATAAGAATAGCTGCCAAATTCCTAGCAAGATTTGAGCCTTCAAGAGTGGCTGCTACAGCCGCAAGACTTTACGCCCATGAACCCGTCAAAAAATTCTGCGAAGTTACAGGCGCAACACCCATAGTGGGACGCTTTGTTCCAGGACTATTGTCAAACCCGCTTTATCCAAACCGCATTGAACCAAACGTTTTAATAGTGTCTGACCCTAGGGCGGACGCCCAGGCAGTGAAGGAAGCTGCGTCCGTAGGTATTCCAGTGGTAGCCCTCTGCAGCACTGACAACGACTTTTCAGGAGTAGACCTAGCCATTCCCACAAACAACAAGGGCAGAAGAGCCCTAGCGGTTATTTACTGGCTTCTAGCAAGACAAATCCTCAGAGAAAGAGGGGAACTGCCGCCAGACAAGGATTTGCCGTTAACCGTGGAGGATTTCGAAGCTAAAATCTCCAAGGAAGAGGAGGAAAGCTAGTATTAATGGCGAAGATTCGGCTTCCAAGTCAAGCCGGAGCCTTCTACGCTGGGAAAGCCGAATCGTTGAAGAAACAAATTGAACAATGTTTTTTACATGTTCTTGGTCCCGGTGAAATTCCCAAAGTTGTCGAGGACGGCCCAAGGCGTATAGTGGGTCTTGTTTGTCCCCATGCAGGTTACATGTATTCCGGCCCGGTTGCAGCCCATGCCTACTATAATTTGGCTTTGGATGGCAAGCCGGATCTTGTGATCCTTTTTGGTCCAAACCATACGGGTTATGGGAGCGCTTTGGCGGTTATGAATGAAGGTTTTTGGCGCACCCCTCTTGGCGATGTGGAAGTTGACGGAGAAGCCGCCAACAAAATTGTTAAGGGATCCCGCATTGTTGACGTTGATTATTTAGCTCACCGTTACGAGCATTCCATAGAGGTTCAGCTTCCATTTTTGCAGTATCTTTTCGGTTCAAGTTTTAAGATTGTGCCTATATGCTTTCTAATGCAGGACTTGTATTCAGCCAGAGAAGTTGGACACGCCGTGGCCGAAGCTTTACATGGAAAAAACGCTGTAATAATTGCTTCTTCAGACATGAGCCACTATGAACCGCAGAGAACCGCAGAAAAGAAAGACCGGTTGGCGCTTCAAGCCATCGAAGCCATGGATGAAGAGAAATTTTATTCTGTTATTGAAGAGTATCAAGTTACCGCATGTGGTTACGGTCCCATAATCGCTTTAACCACAGCTGCAAAAATTTTGGGAGCTAAAGAGGCAAAGTTATTAAGTTACAAAACCAGTGGAGATGTTATTGGCGACTACTCAAGTGTGGTTGGGTACGCCGCCGTGCAATTCACAAAATAGTGGTTTAGAATGGGGGTAGTTGCCTCAGCTCCCGCGAAAATCATACTTTTCGGAGAACACTTTGTCGTTTACGGTGAACCAGCAATCGTTTTAGCCATAGACAAAAGAGCCTATGCAAAAGCAGAACTGCGCAACGACAAAAAACTTTTCATTCGCTCATCAAACCTTAACATCGCAGGAATTTTTGAAAACGGAAACTTTAAAGTTGAAGAGGGAAACCCAAAAGAAGCAAAAATGAGGCTTGAACCGTTAAAATGCGCAGCGGAAAAAGTTTTAGAAATTTCAGGAGAAAAAGTCGGCTTAAACATTGAAGTCAGTTCCACGGTGCCCGTCGCCGCCGGATTGGGTTCCTCAGCAGCCGTAGCCTCGGCGGTGGCAGCATCCGTCGGCGCCCTCTTAAATGTTAAGATGACAAAGGAAGATGTTTTTCGCATAGCCTTCGAAGCTGAAAAGATCATGCACGGCACCCCTTCAGGAGTAGACCCTGCAATATCGACTTTTGGCGGAACATTACTGTTCCAGATGGATACAGGGTTTAAACCTCTTGACGTTAAAGTGGACATCCCCCTTGTTATTGGCAACACTGGTGTTGAAAGGCTAACTCGTGTTCAAGTTTCAAAGGTGAGAAGCGTTAGGGATAAGCACCCTCAGATTTTTGAAGCGATACTGCGGACAGCCCGTGAAATAGTTTTGAGAGCCATAGAAGCCCTAATAGAAGGCGACTTAGAAACTCTTGGCGAGTTGATGAACTTCAACCATGCACTGCTTTACGGGTTAAGCGTTTCAGATGAATCCTTAGAGTGGCTTATAAACTCCGCGCGGAAAGCTGGGGCATTGGGGGCAAAACTAACGGGTGCAGGAGGCGGCGGATGTATGATAGCCCTGACAGACAAGGATAAACTTGAAAAGGTTTTAGAGGCTGTTCAAAGGTCTGGAGGAAACGCTTTCATAGCAAGAAAAACAGATGAGGGAGTTAGAGTTGAGCCAAGCTAGACCAACAATTTTGAAAATAGGCGGCTCAGTTATTACAGACAAAAACACGGAACTTGGAGTACAAATGGAGGTTATAACTCGCATAGCCGACGAGCTGCAAGAGGCAAACCCAAGAAATTTAATAATAGTCCATGGAGGAGGAAGCTTCGGCCACCCAGTAGCCCAGAAACATGCAATAAAAGAAGGCTTCAAAGAGGAACAACAAATAATAGGTTTTGCTGAAACCCACCATGTTATGACTGTGCTTAACGGCATATTTATGGACGCTTTAATATGGCGGGGCATACCAGCAGTAAGCATTACCCCTTCCTCATGTGCAATGACACGTAATGGAAGAATCCAATGCTTTGAGGATTCGCCCATTAAACAGCTATTAAAAATGGGTTTCATCCCAGTCCTCTACGGGGACGCCGTATTCGACACTGAACTGGGCTTCACAATCCTTTCGGGAGATCAACTCGTTTCATTTCTCGCCATGCGATTCAACGCAAAA
Source organism: Candidatus Bathyarchaeota archaeon (assembly GCA_009889605.1). Classification (GTDB taxonomy): domain Archaea; phylum Thermoproteota; class Bathyarchaeia; order Bathyarchaeales; family Bathycorpusculaceae; genus WUQU01. The sequence goes on from WUQU01000530.1 coordinate 34,527, forward strand.
AACATCTTGATAGGCGTAGATGTGGACGGTTTATACAATGCAGACCCGAAAGACAACCCAGAAGCCAAAATGTTCGACCGTTTAACATTGGAAGAGCTGAAAAAAGTTAAGGGATTCTTCGGCGGCTCAAGTGCATGCGACGTGACCGGCGGCATGGCCAACAAAATATCTGAACTCATACCTGCGGTGGAACAAGGAATCCCAGCACTTGTTTTCAACGCAACTAAGCCAAAATATATTTACAAAGTCCTTAAAGGAGATAAAGTGAAGGGCACGTTAATAGAAAAGGAATAGGTTGAATTGGCTGAAAAAACAAAAAAACGTAAAGCCGATCACATCCGAATAGCCACAACCTATAATGTGCAAGCGAAAAAAGTCACAACGGGTTTTGAAGACGTTTATTTTGTCCATAAAGCTTTGCCGGAAATCGACAAAGACAAGATAGACTTATCCACCACGGTGTTTAACCACAAGTTTTCTGCACCCATAATAGTTAGCGCCATAACTGGAGGAACAACAGAAGCCAAAAAAATTAACGCCACCATAGCCAAGGTGGTTGAAGAATTAGGGTTAGGTATGGGTGTTGGAAGCCAAAGAGCAGCCTTAGAAGACAGAAGACTTGAGAAAACGTTTTCCATAGTTAGGAAGAAGGCGCCAACAGCCTTTCTAATAGCCAACATCGGCGGCGTTCAACTTGCCAGAGGCTACGCCATAAAAGAGGCAAGAAAAGCTGTGGAAATGATCGACGCAGATGCTTTGGCAATACACTTGAACCCCCTTCAAGAAGCCATCCAACCCGAAGGCGAAACAAGCTTCAAAGGAGTTCTGGAAAAAATAGGGGAAGTTGCAAAAGAAATCGACAAGCCAGTCATAGTAAAGGAAACAGGAGCTGGAATAGCCTCTGAAGAAGCAAAAAGGCTTGAAGCGGTGGGCGTAAAAGGCATAGACGTAAGCGGCGTCGGTGGTACAAGCTTCGCCGCAGTGGAGTATTTCCGCGCCAAAAACAGTATAAACACTTTTCAACGCAAGTTGGGCGAAACCTTCTGGGATTGGGGGATACCAACGGCGATAAGCATAGTGGAAGTTGTCCAAACAGTGCAGATTCCAATTATAGCCTCTGGAGGAATACGTAACGGTTTAGATGCAGCTAAAGCTTTGGCTTTAGGGGCAAGCCTCGTAAGCCTCGCACAGCCAGTTCTGCAAGCTGCAGTTAAAGGTGCAAAAGAAAACGAAAAAATTTTAAGAGTATTAATTGAAGAGCTGAAAAATAGCATGTTTTTGGTTGGAGCTGAAAACCCGCAAAAACTGCATAAAACTCCCATTGTTATAATGGGTAAAACGGCAGAATGGCTGAAGACAAGAGGTTTTCTCATAGAAAGTTACGCTAGGAGAGACGAGCTTTGAGCCTAGATATTGAACGTTTTCTAGAAGAGAAAGCTCCCATCATAAATAGGGCTATTGAAAAGTATATTCCCAGAATTTTTTCCAAAGAAGCAGTCGTCTTCAAGGTTAACCCGCCAAGATATGCATACAACATAGACGCTTTAAACAAGGCCGTAGCCGAACCTATATGGGAGTTCCTAGACAGAGGCGGCAAGAGATGGCGCCCAACCCTATTTCTATTAATATGCGAAGCCCTTGAAAAAAACCCTGAAGACTATGTAGACTACGCTATAATTCCAGAAGTCGTCCACAACGGAACCATAATGATAGACGACATAGAAGACGCCTCGGAACTCCGAAGGGGAAAACCATGCACCTACAAAATTTACGGTTTAGACGTAGCCGTAAACGCTGGAAACACCATGTACTATCTGCCCCTTCTACCGCTTATGGAAAACCGGGAGAAAATAGGCACTGAAAAACTTGCAAGAATATATGAGATTTATGTGCAGGAAATGATAAGCCTAAGCCTAGGCCAAGCCATGGACATAGCATGGCACAGGGGTATGGCAGACGCTGATGAAATAGACGAGAAAGCCTATTTGCAAATGTGCGCCTACAAAACCGGAACCTTGGCGAGGATGGCTGCAAAAATTGCCGCTGTGCTTGCGGACGCAAGCGACGAACTTGTGGAAAAACTTGGACGCTTCGCGGAAAGCATAGGAGTGGCCTTCCAAATACAGGACGACATCCTCGACTTGACAAGCGAAGAGTTTGCGGAAAAGAAGGGAGGCCGCGGACAAGACATAACGGAGGGAAAAAGAACTCTGATGGTTATTCACGCTTTAAAGGCTTCAAACGCCAAAGATAGGAAAAGGCTTATTGAAATTCTTAAGATGCACACTCAAGACCAAAAGTTAAGGGATGAAGCCATAGCAATAATGCAAAAATGCGGCGCAATTGAGTATGCCAAAAATTTTGCGCGGAAAATTGTGAAGGAAAGCTGGAAAGATGCGGAAGCGCTTCTTCCAGAGTCAGAAGCAAGGGAAAAGTTAAACGCTTTCGCCCAGTTTCTTATTGAGAGAAAAATCTAAAAGCCGTGTGACTAAACCTTGACTGAAACAAAAGAAAACGCGGATATAGCAGAGTTAATTCGAAAAATTGCGTTACTGAACGCTGTAAAACATGAAGGAAAAGCCCAGCCAGGGCCAGTTATAGGAAAAGTTTTAGCTGAAAAACCTGAACTGCGAACAAAAGTAAAGGAGGTATCTGCCCTCGTAAACGAGGTTGTTAAAGAGGTTAACGCCCTTCCCTTAAACGAGCAAAAACGCATAGTTGAGGAAAAATGGCCTGAAACCCTGATAAAAGAGAAAGTTGAAGAGGAGAAGAAGCTTCCACCATTGCCTAATGTGGATAAATATTCCGTGATTGTTACCCGTTTCTCGCCGAATCCAGACTGCGTTTTACACTTAGGCTCGGCCAGAGCCATAATCCTAAGCCACGAATACGCCTGCATCTACAAGGGAAAGTTTATCCTACGCTTTGAGGACACGGACCCAAAACTAAAGAGGCCAGTTTTAGAGTTTTACAACCGCATAAGAGAAGACTTGACTTGGCTGGAATGCAAGCCAGACGAGGAATATATCCAAAGCGACAGAATCCCACTGTATTACGAGTATGCGGAAAAACTGATTGCTGACGGTAATGCCTACATTTGCACTTGCCCGCCGCAAGCCTTCAGAGAAAAAGTGTTAGCCCAAAAACCATGCCCATGCCGCGACTTGCCACCAGAAAAGCATCTTGAAAGATGGCGCAGAATGCTTGAAGGCGCTTATAAAGAAGGTGAAGCCGTAGTCCGCGTAAAAACAGATTTAACCCATCCAAACCCCGCGGTTAGAGACTGGCCAGCCCTCCGCGTCATAGACATCGAAAAATGCCCCCATCCAAGGGTTGGCGACAAATACAGGGTTTGGCCCCTCTACAATTTCGCCTGCGGCTTAGACGACCACTTGATGGGGGTAACCCACATAATCCGTGGAAAAGAACACTTAACAAACATGGTTCGCCAAGAATACATGTACCGCCATCTGGGCTGGCAGTATCCGGAAGCCATACATTATGGCAGGCTTAAAATTAAAGGGGCGTACTTGAGCAAGTCAAAGATTGTTCAGGGAATGAGGGAAGGCCTTTACAAAGGTTGGGATGACCCGCGGCTGGCGACTTTTGCAGCGTTGCGAAGACGGGGGATAACGCATGAGGCCATCAGAAAACTCATAATTGATGTGGGGCCGAAAACTTCGGATGTGGTTTTAAGTTGGGAAAACCTTTACGCGTATAACCGTAAAATTCTAGATCCGAAAGTGAACCGGTACTTTTTTGTGCAAAACCCAGTTCAGCTTTCAGTCAGAAATGTTCTAAAAACGTTTAAAGCCAAGCTTCGTTTACACCCAGAACACCCTGAGAGAGGCTTTAAGGAATACCTAATACAGCCTACGGGAACGGAAAACGCGGTGCTTTTTTGGGTTTCAAAAAGGGATGCAGAAGCCTTAACTGCTGAAAAGGTAATTCGCCTAATGGAACTGTTTAACATAAAAATTGAGAAAGTTGAAGCCTACTCGGTTGAAGCATCCTTTGTAAGCGAGTCTTACGAAGAAGCGAGAAAAGCTGATGCAACGTTAATTCATTGGGTGCTGGTGGGCGCAGACATGCCATGCCAAATAGTTATGCCCGACGCCTCAATGGTTGAAGGAATTGCGGAAAACGCTTGCAAAATTTTAAAACCCGGCGAAATAATACAGTTTGAACGATTCGGTTTCGCGCGAATAGACACCACTGGTGCCAAGCTTACCGCCTACTACGCTCACAAGTAAACGAGGTGCATCAAAATGCGTAAACAAGACAAAGTGATTTTATGGCCAACATATTTTGACTCAACAAAAACGAGGGGCGAAGGAAGAAAAATCCCAAAAAGCTTAGCTGTGCCTTCGCCGAAAATTTCAGAGTTGAAAGAAGCCGTGGAAAAGCTTGGCCTCGAACATGAGCTTGTGTTGGAAGCAAGCTATCCGAAGATGCCTTGGCTGAAAACAGGCATGCTTCTAGTAGCCAAAAAAGGAACTAAAAACCAGATGATAAAGAAAATTGCCAAACAACTATTAAAGATTCGCGGTGCAACGGTTTCGAAATAGGCATTGGAATGGTGGAGTCTGCGATTTTGGTACAACCTTAGATGAAGACAAAACTTATATTTTAGGTTACCCCGGTTTTAAATGGGCAAGGCTGTCTGTGCTAAAGATACGGTTTGTACTTTCAGCCTCCTTCCTAGTTTTGTTGCTTTTGTTGGCGTGTTTGCCTAGAGCGGTTTTTGCGCAGGAAGAAAGTGTTGGGGAGGCTGGTGATAGGGCTAGGGCAGTTGATAGGGCTTTAGGTATTCTTAAGAATGTTGTTGGTCTCAATGTGGATGCTTATAATTGGAGTGTCCGTGCATACGGGAAAGATTTATTCTGGGATGTTTTGCCGCATGAATTTGTGGGTTTTGATTTTTTGGACTGATGAAAGCCAGTTGACGGCCTATGTAGAATTTGTAGATGAAAAGCTACAGTCAATTTACATGTCTGTGAATAAGGGCGTGCCGCTAATGGTTCAGACAGTTCAACAGACTGCAAACGAGGTTGAGTGGGCCAAGGGCTTTCTGAGCAGGTATCAAGCCTACTGTGGAGCCACGCATGTGGAAGAGTTCAAAGCAATTCTAGATACAGTTGAACCCAAAACAAACACCGTAAAAGTTTATGGAAACATCAAATTTGAGGCGAAATATGATAAGCCGTTCGTTGAATGGGAGAACCACACAATTGACACTGCAACCTTTAGATGGAGATATACGTTTAACGGCGTTGAAGCTTTTTACAAGAGAGTAGCTCTTTTCTTTGAAAAGGGATGCTTCAGCCGCCTCATTGACAATTGGAATCTCTTTGAGATTGGCAGTTACGACATAATTGTTGATGAGAAGAAAGCCATAGAGATTGCCGTGAACGCTGCCAAAAACTACTCCACTAGGGTTTATATGTGGTATGATACTTGGATAACTGTGAGCGGTTTTAAGGTGGTTGGGGCTAAGGCTGTTTCCTTGATTTTTGGTAACGGCTTGTAGAAGGGGGAGGCCCGCGATGGAAACCCCTTGAAACTTTATCCTGTATGGACCGTAGAAGTTTACTTTGATGATGTTTACGCTGGAGGCGTTTACGGCGTATGGCTTAACATCTGGGCTGACACAGGCGAAGTTTGTAGAATATTCCCCCTCACAGGACCCCTAGGATCGCTTCCTTCAGACATGGTTCCCATAGAAAACGGAGAAAGCGAAGGTCAAGAAAGCAACGAAGCCCAAGCAGGCGGTGAATAACAAGAACCCACCACACCAGACGAAGACCAAGAACAAGAGCCCATCACACCAGACGAGACACCAACCAATGAAACAGGGCTAAACCTTACAACAGCCCTAATAGCCACACCAATCCTTGCCGGAATAGCCCTCACAACAGTTAAAGTCTATTCAAAGTGGAAAAGTAAGTCCATCAAAGGGCTGTGACATGCCAAAGATGAGTTCCTCAAGACTTGTCTTGGCGTTGTGCCTTCTAGTCTGGCTTGCTGCATTCTCAATTGTGATACCGGTGGCGAATGCGGAGTCCCGTGGTGTAGTGTTTTATGGTTCCAGGTGGGGTATGACCCAAGAAGAAATAGATGCAGCTATAGAGGTCATAAATTATATAAAAAACCTCTTTGGATATGGAGGCTACAATTGCTCCGATTTGTATGGGAGCCAAACGCAGAAACAAAACGTTTTGAACTATGCTTCTCTCATGGAGGAATCATTCACGGCGTCTATCGACAGTATCAATGGTAGGGGCTATAATTGACATAAGCCAGTATGTTAAGAGGAATAAAACATTTTATGTATACTTCGCAGTCAACAACTCCATCGACACCCAATGGAGGACATGGTGCTACCTAGACGATGTGTCCGTAACATACATGGCAAATGATACGGGCAAAATGAAGATCTATGGAAACCCAAACATAAATTTGCTAACTCCTCCACCAAACAGCCCGCCAAACGCTCCAACAACGCCTTCAGGGCCCACTTCAGGATACACTGGCGTATCCTACACTTACTCCACAAGCACTAATGATCCCGAGGGGGACAGCGTCCGTTACCAGTTTGACTGGGGCGACGGTTCAACAACAACTACAGACTGGCTTTCATCTGGCACCCAAGTGTCAGCATCCCACTCTTGGAGTCCCCCAGGAACATGCTACGTAAGGGTTAGGGCACAAGACTCCTTAAACGCTTGGAGCGACTGGTCTAATCCATGCATAGTGAACATAGCGCCTAGACCAACCTGCTCGCTTACGGTTTTTGCTTACAATCAGTACGGCTACCCCGGTTACGTACCACTTTATATAGACGGGCAATATGTTGGAACCACAGGCTACACTTACACCGTAACAGCGGGAACTCACACGATCTACGTAGAAAGCCTCCTTTGCGAATATCCATGGATCCATGTTTTCCAATACTACTATTACGACGGCAACTACGACTACAATAACCCAACAACCTTAACGGTTAACACAGACAAAACAGTCACAGCATACTACTATTCATACTATTATGGGTAGTAAGATTTAACTGGCTTTTTCTTTCTCTATTAGAACGGCGTTTATCACTCCGTTTTGTCCTGGTCGGGAAGTCACCCGCGCCAAGCCCAGCGAAGTTTCAATGATTGCGCCTTTTGTTATTACGCCTCTACGGTCATAGTCAACGTTGGCTGGGTTTTTGACAACCCGCAAAATTTCAGTCTTCTGTGTTTTTTTAGTCTTCAAGTCGGTTACACAAGCGTATTTTTCACTTAAAACTTTAACTTTGAAGGTGTTGCCTCTTGTCTGTTCGATTTTGCGTTCTGGTTCGCCTAATACTGTTTCCACTGGGAATGAGCCTTGTTCAAATTTTCTTTTCCCACGGTAGGCTCGTTTTTTGCCTCCAGACGGTTTTTTCTTATGCAGATCGCCATGCCAAACAGACATGTCCAGTCATCCTTAAGCAGTGCGCTTTTAGGCTTGTTCACTATCACGCTGTTTTGCATATAAACCTATCCGTCTCCCACGCCCGCAACTGAACCTTTATTTTCCTCTTCTGCAGCTTTCTCGCCTTCCAGAATCTTGCGCAGTTCCTTCTTCATCACGGAAAGGTCATGGCTTAAACCGAAATAGTCCGCGAAATAATCCGTTGTCCTCAAAATGGAAGAACGTCCTTTCCTTTCAAAGGCGATTAAACCCATTTCCTTAAGCAGTTTAATATGCCCATAGGCATGGTGTCCTCGCACTTCGATAACCCTTTTCTGAGATAGAGGCTGTCTAAGCGCTATATAAGCCAAAGTTTTCAATGGTCCTGCGGAAATAAGTGGTCTCTTAACGAGTTTTTTAACGTGAGGTGTGAACTCGGCTTTTAACTGCAAAACATATCGCTCATCCTTCAACTCTAAAATTTCAAGAGCGGTATTTCTGTTGGCATACTCCTTTGCAAGCATGGTGACAAGTTTTTTAGCCTTGTTTTTAGACCTGGTCTTCAAAACAGAGCATAATTCCAGAAGATCCAAGGGGCGGCCTGCAACATATAATGCAGCCTCAATTAGGGCGAGTTCCCTATGTAACTTCGCCTTCTCCAAAACCTGCTTACTCTGTAAAGCTTCCACGTCACTGGGTTGGTCTTTGGTTTCCTGCAGTGTCTAGCCCTCCTACGGTTATGTAAATCTCCTCAGACGCCTCATCCTGCCACAAGTTTATCTTTCCCTCTTGAGCCAAGAACAGTAAAAGAATGAAATTGCGTACGGCTTCCAACCGCGTCATACCTTTTACTAAAGCAGAAAATTCAATTATCCCAGCGCCCTTAACCATTTCAAGAAGAGCCTTGTAAAGCTTGTCCATCTGGAGCTCAATTTCCATCAAGTAATAGTCGATTTGGGGAAGAATCTCCGAAGGCGTTGGGAGAATAGGTGCAGTTGCTGCTTTTTCTAGGCGGAAGAGTTTTTCACCCTTTAAAACATCGTCCAAAACTTCCAACAAATGCCGTATGGTTGTTGAGGTTAACTCGTGTCTAAGGGGAAGGAAAAGGGGTGGTGGAAGAAACTCTTGGGGAGCTTTAGGGGGTTGCGGCGGCTCTTCAAGCTTAAGCAGCAGCTTCGACTTCATAAGGTATATAAGCGCCGAAGAGTCCAAGGCCACGCCTGAAGCCCTAAAATCTATTTGGCCGCTTTTCTCCATTTCTTCAAGAAAAGTGGTAAGCAAATAGGCAATGTTGATGTCCCATGGAGTAAGTTTTTCCAGTTTGTGAAACTCGAAGAGAATGTTCCATGGAGGCCGCATGTAAAAAGGCTTCTTAACCACTGTGGCCATTTAGCTTGGCACCTCTAAGAACTTGGCAGAAATAACATTGGAAACCCCGTTGCGCCCATAAACTCCGTAAACTTTTTGAGCCTTATTAACCATTTCAGGCTTCAAAGTGATAACTATAAACTGGGCTTTTTCGGATTCCTCTAAAAGAAGGCCGGCGAGTTTTGAAACGTGGAAAGCATCCAAGTGCGCGTCTACTTCGTCGAGAATGTAGAAGGATGCTGGTGTGAAATCTTTTATTGCGAATATGAAGGCGACGGCTGCAACGGAGCGTTCACCGCCGCTGGCTCCACTTACAACTATTGAAGGCTTGTGGGGGAACTGAACAATCATGTCTATTCCGCCAGAAAAGGGTTCTTCGGGGTTTTCCAGCGTTAAAGTGGCTATTCCTCCTCCAGTAAGTTTTGAAAAGTATTTTTGCAGGTTTTGGCGAATTTTTTCGAAAGCTTCCATGAAAACCTTGCGTTTTTTGCTTTCAACTTCATCCATAAACCTTAAAATTGCTTGTTTTTCTTTTTCAAGCTCGTTCATTCTTAGGGATAGTTCTTTATATCGTGAAATTTGTTCTGCGTAATGGGATAAGGCAAGCTGGTTTACTGCGCCTATCCGTTCAATTTCAAACTGGAACATTTTCAAGGAAGTTTCAGCTTCTTCAACTTCTTTGGTGGTAACTTGCAAGGGTTTCTCGTAGCCGAACTGTCTAAGCTGGTTCTGCCACTGTTCAAGCTGTATTAGGGCTGTTTGGATGTTCAATTGATAATTGTTCAGAAGGCGATCTGTTTCCTCGTATTCAGCGTCGAGCACGCGGAGTTCTTTGTCTATTTCGTCTATTTGGGCGGTGAACTTTTTGGATTCTTCTCTAGCCGACAAAACAGTTTGAGAGAGTTCCACGCGGCTTTTTTCAAGTTCTGCCAGTTCCTGTTTTAGTTTTTCCCTTTCTTGGAGCGCCGCTTCTACTTCACCCTCGGTTTTTTTAAGTTGCTGCTCAACTTTTGCCAACTGAAATTTCACGTTTTTATATCCTGTTCTTAAAACGTTGTCAAATTGCGACTGAAGCGTTGAGATTTCCGTTTGGACGCTGCCAAGCTTCTGCCTTAAAGTGATTATTTCTTCAGCCAGTTTTTCTCGTTTAACCTCCATTTCCTGAATGTTCGCTGGGTCTACTTTACGCCTTAAGACGGCTAAATCGCTTTGAAGTGACCGCATTTCCTTTTGGATAACGCTTCTTTCAGCCTTGTATTCCCAAATCTTTGCTTTCTCTGCTTCAATCTCGTTTAAGATTCGCTTAATGTTTGTTTCCGCTCTTTTCACGTTCAATTTTGTTCTTTTAACGCTTCTTTTGACCCTCGCTATTTCTCTGTCGAGGGTTGTTATGGCTTCTGATAAGCGGGCAATTTCAACGCGAATCCTGTCCATTTCCTCTTCCAAAGAGGCTATGTCGCTTCCTCTCCGAGACAAGTGCTGCTGGAGAGCCTTAACCGCTTCATCCAGGCTTTTTATAGCTGTCTCGCTGGGTATGATGGCGGAAAAATCTATGGGCGCCCGATAGTAGCCGCTTTCCATGGCGCCGCCTGGCTCGTAAAGGTCTCCGTTAACCGTTACTACGCGATAACCCTCATTTGAAAGGGCGAAAGCCGTCTTATCTTCTTGAACAACCAGCGTGTCGCCGAAGACAAAGTATACCGCGGGCTCATACTGTTTAGCGTATTTCATGAAAGAGAAAGCTGGGCCACTGATGCTCTTGTCCTTTGGAGGGTTAACTGGTTTCGCATTGGAGATTCCTTCCAAAGGTATCATTTTTATTCTTCCAAGTTTCATTCTTCGCAAGGTTTCCGTGCAGGTGAAGGCTGTGTCGAAATCTTTGACAACTATGGCGTCTAGCCAGCCTCCGGCAGCAACTTCGATGGCTTGCTGGTAAGCCTTATCGATTTTAATCAAGTTGCGCAGCCGGCCATACACGCCTTGAATAACGCCTAGTTCGCCGAGCTCTTCTATGCTTCTTAGGGCTTTTTCTTCAGCGGCAACGGTTTCTGCAAGCTCCCTTTGAGTGACAAACTCTACAACTGCTTCTCGCGCTGACTCAGCGATCTTTCCAGCTTCAGCTATTTCCCTCTCTACAGCTTCTTTCTGGGCTATTCTTCTTTCAAGGGTATGCTCCAAATTTTTAAGCTGAGCTTTTTGGTCTTTCTGAACCTTTTCGAGTTCTGCTAAAGATTTCTCAAGCTCGCTAAGGGTTGCGGCAAACCGTTCTTTGCGTTCGTTTAAGTCTCTAAGTCTTCTTTCGCGGATTTTGATGGCTGTCTGGCTTTTTGCGTGTTCCGATTTTAGATAGGTGAGTCTTTTGTAGTCTTTGTCAAGCTGCAGTTCCATTTCTCTTATTTTTTTGCTGTTTTCTCCGAGGTTTTCCCATAGTTGTGCGGCTTCTTGTGCCAGAGCATCGTGTTCGGCTTGTTTTGCGTTAATTTCGGCTAAAATGCGTTCGTACTCACTTTTTAGATGCCTAATTTTTAAACGGTTTTCGCGGATTTCATTTCGGATAGACTGGTATTGCTGTGAAGTGTTTTCTTTAATTCGGTTTAAGCTTTCAAGGCTTGTTTTTCCAGAGCTTATTTTGGTTGTTAACTCTGCAAGTTTGGATTTTAGTTCTCCAATTTTCATTTGAACCCTTAATACTTGCGAGCCGCCTTCCTCAACTATTTCTGAGCTTAGTTTTCGCCATTCGCCTTCAATTTCCCTGCGTTTTAATCTACGTTGTTCCCTTAACGCTCTTATTTTTTCAAGCCTTTCTTTGATTTTTTCTGCTTGAATGGAGTTTTCTTTGACTTTCTCCTGTATCCGCGTTATGTCGTGGGAGAGTTTGACAGCTTCAAACTTTTTTATCTCGTTTTTAAGGAAATTATACCGTAAAAGCTCGTTGCGTTCCCTTTCCAAGTCTTCAACACGTCTCTGCACTTCGTCTATTCTGCCCATGGCCGTGCGTATCGACATGTCTGCAGTTCGCAGTTTTTCTTCAGCCTCAGCTTTTTCCGCGTCATACTGCGCTATTCCAACCAGATCTTCAATGATTTTCCTTCTTTCCGGGGGAGAAATATCTGTTAGCCGTGTTATGGTGCCTTGCAGAATTATGTTGTGGCTTGTGGAGCTTATCCCTGCCATGGAGAGAATTTCCATTATGTATGTTCTTGAAATTCGCCTACCGTTAAGCCTATAAACGCTGAGGCCGTTTCGGTAAACCTCACGAGAAATAGTAACCGTTGTAGTGTCAACAGGTAAACGTCCATCAGTATTATCAAACTGTATTATCACCTTGGCCATTTTCGCCTTTTCTAACCCCTCTTTTTCGGAACCGTGAAAAATCAGTTTTGCAGCGGTTTCCGCACGAAGCCTTCTGGTGCTTAGTTCGCCTAGGGCAAATAAAATCGCGTCAACAATATTTGACTTTCCACTACCATTCGGGCCAGTTATAGCCGTAAACCCTTTATCCAAAACGATTTTGGCTGTTTGCGGTCCAAAGGATTTGAATCCCTTAAGTTCTATTTTTTTGATATAGGGCATTAAGCTACGCCCTCACCTCTACGAAACCGTGAAATGCCTCACAGGAAGCCAATTCTATGCGACTTCTTTATAAAAGTGTGGCACCAGCAAGCTTTAACGATTATGCACTTTTTAACGCTATTTTTCAGCTTTTAACCCATATTTTGTAGCCATTTTTTTGACAAAATCTTTCACAAGGGCATCTTCGCCGTAAACAATCAAACATCCATCTTTTTGCAAGTTGAAGGAAAGGTTTAATTCTTCAGCCAAAGCCTTCAATGTTTCGAAAGGCAATTCCTTAGAAGGTTTAACGCGAATCCAACGCTGTTCTTTCGGGACACCTGAAATAAACCGCGTTTCTTCCTCTACCGCATTAAACGGAGATTTGTTTGCTTCATCTAACCGCTTCAACCACTCCTCTACGTACTCGTTTCCAAGTCTTTCCCGTCCCTCAGAAATAAGATACGCCTCCACATTACGGAGGCATTCTTCAATCCTTTGGCCTGTTTCAAATCTGGAAGAGTCAGCCTTCAAAACATTGATTAAAGTTTTCGCGTATCTCAAATCGCTGACAACATTAGCGGATACAGGTACACCTCTTTTGCGAAAATCTTGAACCATTTCGTCCAAAACCCTCCAAACAGCCAAATAACCCATAAGCCTTCACCCATTAACCATTAATTGGAAGTCAGCCATTATATAATTATTATCTGAAGCCAAATGATCTAGTAAACCTCTCACAAGCAGTATAAAAAGGCTTAACCAAAACACAATTAATAGGAAAAGGTTTTTAGTTTAGTTGTTATATGAAAGTTCTGCAAAGGAATTTAGTTAGTGTGTGAGGTTGATGTTTGATGTCTGTGTTTGCAGCTCCAGGAGCATATGACCGCGCCATAACCGTTTTCTCACCGGATGGAAGGCTGTTTCAAGTTGAATATGCCATGGAGTTAGTCAATCGGGGGGCAACCATTTTGGGGATAAAGTGTCCTGAAGGGGTTGTTCTGGGCGCTGAAGAAACCGTTGAACCCCTTGAAGAATCTGAGTCTTCATGGAAAATTTTCAAAATTGACGATCACATAGGAACCGCAATAGTAGGATTAAGTTCAGACGCGAGGGTTTTAATAGACCAGGCGCGGATTTATGCTCAAAGTAATAAGTTAACTTATGACGAACCCATAGACGTAGAGGTTGTAACCAAACGTATATGCGATATACAGCAGCTTTATACGCAACACGCTGGTGTCAGACCCTTTGGAGTTTCGCTAATTTTCGGCGGAGTTGACAAAACTGGAAACCGCTTATTCATAACCCATCCAAGCGGAACCTATAAAGGGCATAAGGCTACAGCCGTGGGTGCTGGAAGAGAAGTGGCGATGAATATTTTGAAGGAAGAATACCGTGAAAACCTAAGCCTTGAAGAAGCTGTCAAACTTGCAGTGAAATGTCTCGTAAAAGCTTTAGAGACGAGACAGCTTCCGCCCAGAATAAAAATAGCCGTTATTTCTTCAGCAACAAAGAAAATGAAAATGCTCAGCGAAGAAAAAGTTGAAGAATACATGAAGAACTTTGGCGCAAGCAAGTGAAACTGCCATGGGAGAAAAGCATACAATCGCGCGCATCACCAAAGACAACGAACACTTTGAAATTCTCGTAAAACCAGAGAAAGCCCTAGACTACCGTTTAGGGAAAATATCAGCCATCTCAGAAGTTTTAGTCACTGAAACCATATTCTCAGATGCAAACAAAGGTACAAAAGTCTCCGAAGAAGCCCTCCGCAAAGCCTTCGGAACAACAGACCAGCTTAAGATCGCAGACATAATACTGAAAAAGGGAACATTACAGCTAACAACTGAACAACGCAGGAAAATGATAGAGGAAAAAAGAAGGCAAATAGTAGCCTTCATATCAAAAAATTGTGTAGACCCCAGGACAAACCTTACCCATCCACCTTTACGCATTGAGCAGGCCATGGAGCAAATCCACTACTCAATAGACCCGTTCAAGGCGACGGAGGAACAGGCAAGAGAAATAATTAAACTGCTTAGACAGATTCTCCCACTAAAAATGGAACAAATCTCCGTCAGCGTCCACATACCAGCGCAATATGCAGCCAGAGCCTACGGAACCATAAAAGCACTTGGAACCATAAAACGTGAAGAGTGGCGGGCAGACGGCTCTTGGAGCGGTGTTCTAGAAATGCCAGCCGGCGTATATGCACCGTTCCTCGAAAAAATTGGAGAAATCACAAAAGGAAACGCAGAAGCAAAGGTAATATCATAATTTGATTATTCATGGTTTGGATGTGTTTATTATGCCAACATTTTTTGAGAAAAGACAACTTGTAACACCCGGCGACTTGCTGGCAGAAGGCGACTACATAGCCGGCGAAAACGCATATAAAGAAAACAACAAGATTTACGCTGCACGAACAGGACTTGTGGAATATGAAGAAAAAAGGGTCAGCGTTGTAGCCTTAAGAGCCTTCTATATCCCAAAAGTAGGCGACACCGTTATAGGAACAGTGGTTGAAGTGGGCTTCAGCGGATGGACAGTTGACATAAACTCGCCATATATGGCCATTCTAAGAGCCACAGAGGTTCTTAACAGACCGTTTAAACCGCAGAAAAACGACCTTACAGAGGTTCTTGATGTTGGAGACTTGGTTGTAGCCAAAATAGTTGCCTACGACAGAACTCACGACCCGCAGCTGAGCGTTAACGAACCTGGATTGGGAAAAATAACTCGTGGACAAATAGTGAAAATAACCCCTACAAAGATTCCCCGCGTTATAGGAAAGAAGGGTTCCATGATATCCTTGATAAAACAGGAAACGGGTTGCCACATAATTCTCGGCCATAATGGGGTTATACTAATAACAGGCAAAAGCCTAGAAGATGAGGAACTAGCCATGATGGCTATCCGAAAAATAGACGAAGAATCTCACACAACCGGATTAACGGATCGCATATCACAGCTTATTAAAAAAGAAAAGGAGAAAAAGGGAGGTAGTCAAAATGAGTCAAAAAATTGAGAAACTAATTGATAAAAAGGGTTTAAGGCTTGACGGAAGAAAACCAGACGAGTTGAGGCCTATAAAAATCGAGGTAGGTGTTCTGTCAAATGCTGACGGATCAGCCTACATTGAACAGGGGAAAAACAAGATTTTAGCAGCGGTCTACGGGCCGAAAGAGGTCCATCCGAAACATATGGCTTTACCGGACCGTATGGTTTTAAGATGCCGATATCATATGGCGCCTTTCTCTGTTCAAGAACGTAAGTCGCCAGCGCCTTCGCGGAGAGAAATTGAACTCTCAAAAGTTATTAGAGAAGCTGTAGAGCCAGCCATTTTTATGGAATATTACCCGCGGACAGCCATAGACGTCTTCGTTGAAGTCTTGCAGGCTGATGGAAGCACAAGATGTGCAAGCATAACAGCTGCTTCCTTGGCTTTGGCAGACGCAGGCATACCCATGCGGGACTTGGTGGCAGCATGTTCAGCTGGAAAAGTCGACGACGCCATCGTTTTGGATTTGATGGACACTGAGGACAAAGTTGGATCCGCCGATGTTCCAGTTGCTTTTATGCCAAATCTCGGCGTAATAACACTGTTACAGATGGATGGAATCTTAACGCCTGAAGAATTTGAAAAAGCCGTTAACTTAGCAATTGAGGGGTGCAAGAAAATTTACGCTTTACAGAAGGAAGCTTTAAGGGCTAAATACCTAAGCGTTAAGGAGGTTGAAGAGTAAATGTCAATGGTTGTCCGTGTAAAACAGAAACAAATCGCCCAGCTGATTGCTAAGGGAAAACGCCTAGACGGCAGAGGACTGCGGGATTACCGTGAAATAAAAATTGAACAGGGAATAATTGAAAAAGCAGAGGGTTCGGCGAGGGTTCTTCTTGGAAAAACAGAGGTTATGGTTGGAGTGAAAATTGAAACCGGCGAACCTTTCCCAGACACGCCCAACGAAGGAGTTTTAACAGTGAACGCGGAGCTTGTACCTTTAGCGTCGCCTACATTTGAGCCCGGTCCACCAGACGAAAACTCCATTGAACTTGCAAGAGTTGTTGACAGAGGAATAAGAGAATCAAAAGCCATCGACACGGAAAAACTTTGCATAACCCATGGCAAAAAAGTTTTCGTGGTGTTTGTTGACATTTACGTGCTTAACCATGACGGAAACTTGATTGACGCTTCAGCCTTAGCTGCGTTGGCTGCACTGCTAAACACGAAAATGTTCAACTACGAAATTGAAGAAGGCGAAGTTAAAATTAAACCTGGCTACACTTCGCTTCCATTGCGAAAACATCCTATCGCTGTTACCTTTGCAAAAATAAACGACAACCTCGTTGTGGATCCATGGCTTGAAGAAGAACAGATAATGGATGCAAGAATAACCATAACAGTGGACGACGACGGCAACGTATGTGCGCTTCAGAAGGGAGGAAGCGGCTATTTCACACCGAAACAGGTATTTGAGGCTGTGCAAATTGCTAGAGAAAAAGCCGAAGAAATACGAAAAATGTTAGGATGGTGAAAAAGCCATGGGAAAAAGAACCAAGAAAGTTGGTCCCACGAGAGGGTTAGGTCCCCGCTACGGAGCAACTGTTAGGAAACGCTACATAAAAATAATCACCGAAATGAAAAAGGATCACAGGTGTCCACAGTGTGGCCTTCCAAGAGTTAAAAGAGTAAGCGTCGGCGTTTGGAAATGCGGCAAATGCGGTTTCACATTTACAGGCGGAGCCTACACGCCGACAACAAAACTTGGAGCCGTAGCCAAACGCGTTGCCAAAGGAATGCCGGTAGAGGAAGCCGAAGCCCCGGAAGAGTGATAGGCTGAAAACTTGATATTGTTAACCACTTCGCGGAGACCTACACAAGCCATAAGAACCTTTTGTAGAGACCTATCACATACTTTTCCCAACACGTTGCGCATAAACCGTGGAAAACTAAGCCTAGAAGGCGTGGCGGCAAAAGCCATAGACGCCAACGCTGAAAAAGTTTTGGTTGTTGAAAGGTGGAAGAGCGGCCCGGGAAAAATACAATTTTTTGAAATAAGCAAAGAAGGCTTGAGGCTTATCCCGCCATTAATTTACTTGAAGGGAGTGAAGCTTCAAAGGGAGTTTCCGGAAGCCAAGCCTAAAGGCAGAAGAATAAAGTCCCTTGCAATTGAAGCCTCAAAAAGCGGTTCTACAGAAGTTAAAAAGCTTGAGGAAGCCTTGTCAAAATTTTTTGACATCCCTATTGTTTCTGATGAGAAAAGCCTGAGAGATTATGACGCTTTAATGCAGGTTACGCTTGAACAAGGTTTTTTAACCCTCACGTTCAGACTTATTCCAGAAATGGTGGAAGTAGGACCCCGCATAAGGATATCTCATTTAATATGGGAAGTTAACCATGAAGGCTAAGGCAGTTTTACGCTTGAAGTTCCCGTCAAAAGAAAGTTTAGAGATAGCCTATAGGGCTTTAATGCCGGAAGCGGAGAAACCGGCTACAGCCCGTTCAAAGGCATATTTAAGCATCCATGGGGATTTTTTGGTTTTGAACGTTGAAGCTAAAGACACTGTGGCGTTGCGGGCAGCCCTAAACGCCTACTTAAGATGGATTTCCGCATGCACAAGAGCACTTCAGACGTTAGAGCGTTTGGCATGACCATTTGAGAATTAGCGGTCTCTTTTCCCTTTTATGTAGTCTTCAACCCATTCTTTCGCCGTTGAGTCTGGAACTTGAACTGGCGGATGTTTAAAGGCGTAGGAGGATATGCTTATCAATGGGCCGGCGATTTTACGGTCCAACGCCAGTTTAACCGCACGTATAACGTCGATAACCACTCCCGCACTGTTAGGCGAATCCTCAACCTCAAGCTTCGCCGAAATCGTAACGGGCAGATTGCCAAACTTTCTTCCCTTAAGCGTTATATAACATATTTTTTTGTCGCCTAAGAAAGGCACATAGTCTGAAGGCCCTATACGCGTGGGCAACTCGTAGGGGACAAGGCTTGTAACGGCCTCTGTTTTGCTTATTCGCTTAGTTTTAAGCCTTTCCTCAACAGTCATGTTGAGAAAGTCTGTGTTTCCTCCAAGGTTAAGCTGATAGGTCTCATCAATAACAACGCCTCTGTCAATGCAGAGCTTAACAAGGTTCCGATGGAGAATTGTTGCGCCAAGCTGGCTTTTCACGTCGTCGCCTGCCACCGGCAAGCCGCGATCCTCAAATTTCTTGCTCCAAACCTTGTCTGAAGCGATAAACTCTGGCATACAGTTTACAAAGGCGCATCCAGCATCTAAAGCTGCTTGGGCATAAAAGCGCGTAGCATGATAGCTTCCCACAGGCAAATAGTTTAGGAGAATTTCTGCTTTTGCCTCCTTTAAAACCTCTGCAACATCAGCGGGCTTAACTTCATTTTCGTTGTAAACGTTAAAAGCTTCCCGCATATGCGCGGCTGCCCCGTCGAGAATAGGACCGGGGGAAACTTTCACTCCTAGGGGTGGCACATCAGCGAACTTGGCGCAGCAGTTAGGCTTAGCAAATATGGCTTCAGCCAAGTCTTTGCCAATTTTGCGTTTATCCACCTCGAAGGCTGCGACAAACTTCACGTCTCTTATATGATATCCGCCGAAGTTGACGTGCATTAGCCCGGGAACAGTTTCGTCTTCCCGTGCATTCTTGTAGTATTCTACTCCTTGAACCAGGGCGGAGGCACAGTTGCCCACGCCGACTATGGCTACACGTATTTCTGGCAAATGGCAATTCTCCTTTTACGCAATTATTGAAGGGATTAGACGAGTCTGCTCTATAACCTTTTCTAGGCTTATGGCAAGGTTAAAAGGGAACTTTAACAAACATACTTAGAAAGGTGACCGCTTATGGGTGAAGGCGTAGTGGACGTAAAGTTTGAGCCCTTCAGGGAAATTGTTATAATGGAACGCAACTTTTTCGCATCTCCAGATGACATTGCAAGGTTTGCTTCCATAATTGCAGGAGGAAAAGCTGCAGGACTATATTGGGCTGAAGGCGTCGTCTTCCTCTATTTTCCTCTTCCAGCGACAACAGAAACAGCAGCTAAAGCGCTTGTAGAATCTAAACGAGTATACTGGACATTTGTTGGGTACGCCTTAATGCCCAAATACCAGCCCTTAATTGAGACAAAAGAGAAAATAATGGTCCCCGTCATAGACATGTCTTCAAACCCCATGTTCAGAAAGGTTACAAGCTGGCTGAAAGAACAAAAACAAACCCAGCTTTAACACGTTTTACACAAACGTGAGTGCATGAGAAAGCAAATCAGTGAAAATAAAGAAGCTGCAATCCTAATAAGGGGGAGAGTTTTCTCCGGAACCGGGGAAGGTGCCAAATTCATTGAACTTCCATGGGTGAAAAGGCAAATTGAAGAAAAACTCGGATTCACCCCTTATTCTGGAACCCTAAACATAAAGCTACCAAAAGACGAGGTTAAAATTAAAAAAATTTTGAAAAGGGCAAAGTCCATAGAAATTCTGCCGGCTGAAGGCTATTGTCCTGGAAAATGTTTCAAAGCACATTTAAGTAGCGGTTTAGAATGTGCCATTGTTTTGCCAGAAGTTAAAGGTTACCCAGAAGACGTCATAGAGCTTATAGCGCCTGTAAATCTGCGGGAAAAGATGAAGCTCAAAGATGGCGACATACTAGAAGTTGTGGTTACACCTTAGCACCACTATTTTCCTGTTTTTCTCTGTAAAAACTCTGCAAATACTCATCTAAGCAATTATTCTTTTTCAAATACAATCCATAATTTACAAGGGCGCTCATGGCTCTTGCAGCGTCCTCTGGAGAAGAATAAGCGGGAACCCCCAGCTTGTCAAACCTTGAACGCGTGTACAAGGCCATTTCTGTTTCGCCGATGTCACATGCAACAATAGGCTTGAGGTAGTTGCGGGCAACTCTTACCACACGGTCTATGTAGTCTTCCTGCAGCGCGGGCACATGATGCAACCCAAGAAGTATTATGCCATGAATCTCCGGGTCTTGAAAAACTATTTCCGCGGCATACTCGAACATTTCTGAAGTTGCGGAGCCAGTGATATCCACCGGGTTTAAGTTTGTTGCAAACCTGGGAAGTTTTCCCTCCGCCTTAAGCTTTTCAAATTTTTGAAGTGTTTCCTCTGAAAACTGTTTAACTATTAACCCTCTAGATTCGCACTCGTCTGCGGTCATTACGCCTGCCCCGCCAGCGTCGGTTATTATGGCAACATTTTTCCCTGAAGCTGGAGGCTGCATGGACAACGCCTTTGCCATGTCAAGGAATTCCTCCATGTCCCTTGCCCTTATAATTCCAGTTTGCTTAAAAACTGCAGTGTATATTTGGTCTGAACCAACCATGGCTCCAGTGTGAGAAGAAGCCGCTCTAGCGCCAGCCTGTGTCCTGCCTGATTTTATCGCTATTAATGGCTTTTTCTTTGTGACTTCTTGGGCAACTTCCATAAGGCTCTTCCATTCTTTGCATCCTCGATGTACATCATTATAACTCGGGTTTCTTCGTCATAAAGTAGATAACGAAGGATTTCCGCCTCGTTTATATCACATTTGTTTCCGAAACTGACAAATTTGCTTAGGCCAATCTGCGGCCTGTCATATAATCGAGAACCGCTACTCCGAAGGCTCCGCTTTGGGTTATCATGGCTATGTTGCCCTTCATGTGACGAGGTGTGGCAACCACTTCTTCGCCTGTTGTCAAAACTTTTGTTTCCGGCAGAAATAGCATGTCTACACCTGTTTTGAATCGTAAACCCCTAGACAGTTAGGCCCCAGTATTCTTATTCCAGATTTTTCGCTACAGCTACAATTTTCTCTTCGAGTTCACGTTTTCCAATCTCGCTGAAGCCTGAGCTTATGATGGCAACAGCCTTGACTTTTTTGGCTGCCGCATCTTCCATTACTTCGGGAACTGTGTCCGCTGGAACAACGATTACAACCAGTTCAAGTTCTCCTGGAATTGCAGTTAATTTTGGATAACATGGAAAGCCAAGTATGGATTTCTCATTAGGGTTAACGGGGTAGATTTCTCCTTTGAAAACGCCTCTCTCTTTGTTTTGGACAAAATTTTTAAGTATTACATGCCCGGCCTTGTTAATCTTTTTTGTTGCTCCAACGACAGCAACAGATTTGGGATTAAAAAACACGCCAAGTTGTCTAATTGAACTTTCCATGCTGCTCACATCTTTGCTCTAACAATAACTATGGGTTTATGTTTTACTGTTTCAAGCATTTCCCAACTTACACCAGTCAAGTTCACTTTAAAGGTTTCAGCCATATCCCAAACCGTTCTGCCAGCACCGAAGCCTCTAACACGATTTGCAAACTCGGCGATTGTCAAGGCTTCTTCAGCTGAAAGCTTGCAGCCCGCCACTGCCAAAGGCGTCGCCCTCCTTTTAAGTTTAAACATCCTCCCAGCTACGTAGGCAAGAAAACCGCCAAAAGAATGAATGCCCTTAAAAGGGTTAGGGTGAGGAGTGAAATGAAAATTTCGAAAGGAAAAAGTTTTGTCGGTGTCAACAATCATAACAAAAACTTTTCTCTTCAAACTTAACCAAATTTGCCTACGAATTTTCTCCGCTATAGCATCGGCGTTTTTTAACGGCAAACTCACATAAGAGTGGGGCAAGTTGCTTCCGTCAATGCCGCCTTCAGATCCGAACATCAAAACTTGCAGTAAATTTGCATGTTGCAAGGCGACTTGCTTATGGCGGCTTCCCATCTCAAAAGGGTATCTCCGAAGCCTTTGGATAAGCTCCTCTCGCATATGACATACGGGACCAAGGATGTAGCCCCAGACGACGGGCATCCACAATTTGGCGATTATTTTTGCGTTTAAACCTGGCTTGACAGAGCTTTCGTCAACGATGTTTTTGAGCGCTGTTGAAATTGCTTTTTCAGATATAACTACAAAGTCTCCATCTGCAATTTTTCCTTTAACGCTTTCAACTATTTCTTTTAGGTAATCATCGCCTGGGCGCCAGTATTTGGTGGTTACAGCGTATGCCTTATATTTAGACATTCAAATCGCGTTTGAAATAAAAATGAAGACGGAGTTTAGAGGCTTCTAAACCTAGCTTTGATTTCTTCGATGTTGCATTCTGGAGGTTTCAGTTTTCCCTCGGGGCAGAATTCAAGCTCCACACAGTTGGGCCCAGCGTTTTCGAAAATCGAAGGAGCTACCTTCTTCACTTGCCTAAGCATTTCTGTTGCCACTTCCCTCAACTCCCACTGCGTACGCGCACAGCATCGAAGGTTGAAGAAGTGGCGGAGTTCTCGAGCGTTCATAGTCACAATTATATTTGTTTTAGCCGCGTTTGGCAAGATATACCGGGCATCCTCTTTGTGGATTCCCAAGTCTAACAGTTTTTGATAAGTTTTGGAGATGTTTTCCAGGGTTTCGTCGAAGATCTTTTTTGCTTCGGGTTTTTCCGCTATGCTCGGCGGAGTCACATATTCTTGCAGAGTGTCGTATGTAACGTAGCGTTGGCTTTGCTGCGTGTACGAGGCAATGCGGTGTCTCACAAGCTGGTGAGTCAACGCCCTAGACACTTCTTCAAGGCTGAAAGTGAAGTTTGCATGTTCTATAACTGAAACGTGCCCGTAGCCCATAATTCGTTTGAGTGTTTTCCGAGCCTTTTCCAGGTCAAGGCTTTCAAAAATTTCAGATGTGCCTCCGCTTCCAGGCGAAGTTAGAGCCGCAGCTGCACAAACTCTTTCGGGATCTGGTGTATAGCAAAGTAGTTTAACCTTCATTTTTAGCCCTCCCCCCTTACTTTAGCGTGAAAGCAATAAATCTGTTTTGTTCACATTTCTGTGTAGGTGCCAATTTTGGCAAGGGAGAAGAAAGCTATCAACTACATAAACGATTTACGCTTAAGCGAGACAGAAAAACAGCGTGTGCTTGGAAACCTTTTGCTTTTTAAAATATGAGAAATGAACGAAAACTCTCTCCTTGAAGGACTTTTTAGATTTTAACGATTTCATAATGAAGAATAAAAACGAGATAGGTGCGGCTCAATTTTTTGGAAAGTTCCGCGCTCACGCTTTTGAAGAATATGTTTACCGTTTACTCAGGGAAAAAGTTCACATTAACAAGCCTTTAGAGTTGTTCTGGGGTGAGAAATGCCAAGTTTGGAGAGGCAGCGGAAAGAGTTACGCTATAGAGTTTGATGTTTCTATTGGAAGAAGAACCTTAGGCTTTGTGGAGCCAGTCGTTGTTTTTGACGCCAAAGTAGAGCTTGATTCTGCAAGGTTAAAAACTGCATTAGC
>WUQU01000531.1 GCA_009889605.1 Candidatus Bathyarchaeota archaeon
ACATATTTAAAGATGCTTTTGAAGTCGTATTTCCCGTTGGAAAGGGTAGAATCTATTATCGGTTTGTGGAACATGATGTCACCAACAAAGGATAACGTTATCTCCATCCCGAATAGAGAGATAGTGATAAAGAATATAAAAGAGACACAAGTTAAGAAACGTCTATCCATCAGTTCCTCCCAATAGGAAAATTCAAAACCCGGTGCAGAACCGGGTTTTGATTGTTAATGCTTAGCAACATTAAATCATGCTTCCCTCGCTGTAAGTTGACAAATCTTCGCTCTGCAGTTTTTCGGATAATTTTCTGAGGTGTTCCTTTTCTTCTTTGATTATCTCTTCAACAGCTTTTGTGTCAGGAACGAGTAATTTGATCTCATTATAGTAAATTATTGAATCTTTTTCAACTTCTATCGCCTTTCTGAGTGCTCCAATAAGAGTTTCTGGCATTTTCTCTTCTTCAATCTCTGGGAAAATAAATGCTTTTGCGTATGTTTCAGCATAGCCGCCGACTTCTTCATTTTGCCACGTTGCCATCGTTGGTTCATCGGCGTATTTCTTCATGATTTCTTCAAAACGCTTAGCATGTTCTCTTTCTTGATTGGCGAGTTCTTTGAAGAACTCTTTCAATTGACCCTGTGCCTTGTCAGCAAGTTTCGAATAGTATGAGTATCCAGACCCTTCGATTTTAACCGCTATTTGTAAAAGTTCCTTTCCAGTCATACGCTCACCTCACTCTAAACTGCACGCAGATGGTTAGCCAAGAAAGTGCAGTTTACGCTGGGGTATTTATTATCCGCCTTATACATTTCCCCATCCCCAGCAGGCGGTATTATGGGGAAGTTTACTTAAAATTATACCATATTGGAACTTTAATCAGAAATCACTCGTAAATCAAAAAATTAAGTGTACAAAAGAATTGGCAAAACAATTCTATTTTATTAGTAATAATTGACTGAAATAGTCAGAAAAGGAATGCCCTAACATAAATGAACGGTTTGATATAATAGCAATAACCTTTACAAGTTTCCGTATTGAGAACACCAAAAAGGGAGGGGATGAGGATGGAGCATTATGGTTGGTTAAGTTTGTTACCACCTGTACTTACTGTTATTCTTGCACTCTTAACTAAGGAGGTTGTCTTTTCACTCTTTACGGGCGTTTTTGTGGGGTATCTTATTGTGAACAACTGGAACCCACTTGCAGCACTCATTGGAACAACGGACGGTATAGCGAACTCTTTGAACGATTCTTGGAACATCAGAATAGTACTCTTCTGTGCTCTGCTCGGTGCTTTCGTTGGTTTGATGCAAGCTACTGGTGCTGCTCACGCTTTTGGAAAGTGGATGGCATCAAAGGTTAAGAGTAGGAAAGGGACACTCATAATAACTTGGCTCTTTGGTATCTTCATATTCATTGATGATTATTTCAACTCTTTAACGATTGGTACAGTGATGAGACCGGTCACGGACGAACAAAAAATTTCTCGTGCAAAGTTGGCTTATATACTTGATTCAACGGCAGCTCCAGTCAGTGTTCTTGCACCGATATCGAGTTGGGTCGTTACTATAATGAGTATAATTAAGGGTTCGGATGGATTTTCAAAGTTGGGAATCAGCGAATTTACCTTCTTTATCATGCTTATTCCTATAAACTTATATGCAATTCTGGCAATTCTTACAGTTCTTCAAACTACATTGAGAAGAGATTTCGGACCGATGGCAAAGAGCGAGATGCGTGCTTTGAATGGTATTGGCTTGTACGATGAGAAATTTGGACAACCAACAGGCGAGCTAAAAGAAGGCGTTGTAGTAAAG
>WUQU01000532.1 GCA_009889605.1 Candidatus Bathyarchaeota archaeon
ATTTTGGCATACAAATTCCTCCCATTTCGGAAATATGCAAATTCATAGACAATTTTGACTCAATACTCCAAAATTTTGATAAAGCTCTTAAGAGTCTAGATTACAGATTTACTCTTCATAAAATAGATTGCAACCGGTAAAAGAAATTTTAAAACTAGGGTTTAACTTAGGTGGTCTTTTCTCTTATCCCTAATCGGGAAACCTCGGAAATGGAGGAAAATTTATTATAATATTCCGCTCGAGA
Organism: Candidatus Bathyarchaeota archaeon; assembly: GCA_009889605.1. Lineage (GTDB taxonomy): Archaea > Thermoproteota > Bathyarchaeia > Bathyarchaeales > Bathycorpusculaceae > WUQU01. The sequence goes on from WUQU01000532.1 coordinate 245, forward strand.
GGAAGGTGATGATTAAGAATGGCGGAAACTGAAAAAGAAGCAAATTGAGCTTATTTCGATACTTTCAGGATTTAAGGTTTTTAGAAGAAGTGGGAAGAAGTTATCAGAGGGTCGACGTTGACCCTATCTCCCTTTACTTAACGCATTTCCAGGGGCTGAACTTGCTATTCTATTTTTGAAGATGGAAAGGAATTAGACAAACAATGATACTTGCGACTTTTAAAAGGGGAAATAAGCTCCCAATAAGTTCATTTGAACTGAAAGGAAGGGAGAGGGGCAGATCGTGATATTTTACTCGGAAAAGTTTAATGTTATTTAAGTGGATCCGCCATGGAATATTATTTATGTTTTACAAAATTTTTGGCTCGTAAAACGCCTTGTAAAGGTGCTATCTTCGAGTCAGGGTTGCCTTTGTTCGCAGAACCTCAAATGCGCCCGTAACGCTTGCTTGTTCTTGAACCATCGGCCGCAGTAGAAGCATTTCAGCATAGCCTTTTACCATACATGCCTATTAGGCATTTGTTGGAGCTTATGCTTGTAGTTTATGCCTATTCCTGAATGCTTACTGCTGCCCATGGGGGTGGGGGTCCCATTTCAAAATTTGAAATTTAGGCTTGCTGCTGAGGATTTTCTTGGCCAGCTCCGACAGCTTGCCCAACAAGCTCCCCAAGCTTTTCCTTAACGGCTCTCTTGTCATGCTCTGAAAGCTCGTTCAAAAGCCCAAAGCCCCTACCCTCAATTATTATCTTGCGCAAGACAGCCTCACACCTCGCTTTACAATCGCCCCCAACCGTCTCACAAGCATCCCTAGCCATCTCCTCAGCCATTAAACCAGCAATCTCTTCTCCGCTCAAGCATAAACCACCTCAATACAAATTGTTCCAGCCAAAAAACTTAAGGTTTGCGCTTCTTTCCAAAAAAAACGCCAAAAAATATGGCAGAATACCATTCTTGCCATTCATTTAATTCGCCTTAACCGAAAACAAACAAAACAAAAAACAAAAACGAAAAACAACCCAGAAAAATAACCAATTTTTCGCTTAAAACCTATTAAACAAAGCAAAACAATACTATTGTTGTACTAATCATAAACTGCGCGCGCAAAAACAAAAAAGAAAAACAATGCGGGAAGGAGAACTATAAAACTCAAGCAGACGAAAGTTTCAGTCAGGCTAGCCCCATAAACCATGCTTCGGTTAGACGTTACTAATAGTACGATTTGAAAATTATGTGTTGTATCGATAAGCACCCGAATTAAAGATGATTGTTAATTTTAGTTTTACATAAAACGTAATGCATTTCTTTTTTATGCTGTAGGTGAGTATTAATAATGGGGAAAGCAGAAGTGATTATTAAAGGAAAGCTACGATAATGCCGAAGCCCACAATCGTCCAAAAACTGGAG
>WUQU01000533.1 GCA_009889605.1 Candidatus Bathyarchaeota archaeon
GGGGAAACCATAGTGCATGTTAAGGGCAACGGCAAAGGCGGGCGCAACCAAGAACTCGCACTATCATTTGCCTTAGCGATTGAAAGTATCGAAGGCATAGCCTTGTGCAGCTTCGGAACAGACGGCACAGATGGTCCGACTGATGCAGCAGGAGGAATAGTGGATGGAACGACTGCTTCCAAAACCAGAAACGCCGGTTACAACCCAGAACTAATGCTTGAAAACAACGATTCATACAACGTCCTAAGAATCGCTGGTGACCTACTCATAACCGGACCGACGGGAACGAATGTCAATGATTTGATCGTGATGGTCGTACAATGAATAATAGAAAATGGCTTAAGATATTTGCTTCCTTCGATCAGAGAGCTTCCTGTAGGTACCTACTAAGAATGTTGGTTAAGGTGCGGGTATGAAGACGCTCGCACCTTTTTTATTACATAATTCTGTCTTCAAAAGCAATCGAATTAAGGTATAAAGCCTCCGGGGCGTTTTCTGATGTTCAAACACACAACCAGATTGCCATTACAGATTAATTAATGTGCTATAATAATATAAACAGATAATGGTAGCAAAAAATTGTTGCGCCTCACTGTTTGTGCTGGGGGGTCAATGTCTCTAATTACGATAAGAGCTCAGATTCAAGCCAACAAAGAAACTGAGAAAGTTTTGAAAGATACTATGAGGTGCGCAACAAAAGTATACAACGGCCTCTTATGGCACTTAAGGGAGGAGCAAAAGCAGACCCGAGCTGTTGATACTTCAAGGAAGAACTTAAACAAGATTTTGAAAAGACTACCAAGAGTCAACAGCTACTATTCTATGTCTGTGCAGTTTACTTGCGATGAAGTTCGCACAACATATAAGTTGTTCTTTACCCTCAAGAATAAGGGACTGGCAAAACATGATGCTCCAGCATTCCGACCAAAAGAACAAATATCTCCTATTAAGTACGTCCAAAGTGGGTTTACCGTGAAAGGTGAAGAGGTAGCTATCAGTTTGGGTAGAAAACGCAACGACGGGATCGAGAAAGTATTGTTTCGGATATCACACCGTCCCGATGTTAAATACAAGAATGTTAGCGAGCTCTCTATCATTTACGACAAGGATTCCGGGCGCGTGGAAGCCCGTCTGGTGGTAGAGGCTGCATCGCAGCAAAACAACGGGGTTGGAAGATTGGCTGTGGATATTGGCGAAACGATTCTAATGGCTGCAGCATTTGACCGCGGGACCGTAATTCTTTATTCCACGCGAATAATAAAGTCTGTTAGAAGGTACTGGAATAAAGTAAGGTCGAAGCTCGAAAGGAATTCACGACGGTGAAAAGAGATAGCACATAAGGAAAAGAGGCAAGTTGAGCATCTACTACATATAGCTACATCGCATTTCATAAGAGAGTGCTTGAAAAGAGGTGTTAGGGAGATATCAGTAGGACAGTTAGCAGGTATTCAGGAAAGCACTAATTATAGTAAAGAAATCAATCAAAAACTACACGCTTGGCCTTACAGAAAGCTAGCGCAAATGCTTAAGTACAAGGGAGTTTTAGTAGGTATTTCAGTAAATGATAACGTGATTAGAGATTTTCCTCCATTACTTGTAATGTTTGTGGAAAGACTTTGAGTTCTAATCGGAAAGACAGAGGGTTATACTCATGCTCATGTGGATGGAACGCTCAAGCAGATGTGAACGCCGCACTTAAATTTATGAAAAAGCCTACAATGTATCTCCAGTTAAGTGGAGTAGTGGCCGAGTGGCGAGGCCCACGTTCGTGTCAGTCAATTTGGGATGGCACGGAGTCGTTGAACCAAAGTTCAAGTTGAAAGGCGTATGTACCTCTCAGCTTTACTGATAAGCTTTTCAAAATCTCTGTCGTAATCCCTGACTTTAGACAAGAGTTCCAATCCGTGAACGTTAGCAAAGTAGTCAAAGGAGTATCCACCTGAACAGTTTGAACGGCTTTCTGTAGCTTCCTTACTTGAATATCGATCCCCACTGGTCCGGCACCAATGGCTTGATTCGTCATCCTCGCGATAATAGATTAAATTGTTCACTTTATTGTTATATCTCCTGAAAGACGGAACAACGAAATACTTTTTTTTCTAACTCTTTTTTCTAATAAGAAAATCTGAGCCAGTCTATGAGGGGGATTATAATAAAGTCGTTCGTGTGATCTGAGTATAACGAAGAGTATATCTCGGGTATGTTATTATATCTTTCGGCCGAAGAGTGTATCCGAACTTATTCTTGTTTTTCTCCTTGTCCTCTTTTGTCTTGACCTGTATTAACCTGGTTATTTCTATCGTTCTGTTCCAATAAGTACTGCATTTATTATCCACGCTTTCATACCACTTAGTGTGGTTCTCTGGGCAAACGCGTTTTGTCGCTATAAAATCGATTCCTAAGTCATCAAGCGGTCGGTAAACATGCCAACCGAGCCGCTTGAGATTCTCAATGACAAAATCCTCACTTACATGTTTTTTGTTGTGCTTTGTAAATTTTGTCGGGTCGATATCTTCAAAGACCTGAACAGGAAATGAAATTTCTGAGTGAGTTTCCATGATTTCTTCGCCCTAATCACTTGTTCTTACACTTTCTATCGTACCAAAGACAACGTAATTTATGTCTGCCCCCAACACATAGCATATGTTAATGAACATCTTTAACGAAGGGTTGCGTCTCCCAGTTTCTATGTCACTTATTGTTTTGGGATCACAGTTTAGCTTAGCTGCTAATGCTTCCTGGGTCAGCCCGCACTTCTTTCTTTCCTCCTGAATGCGCTTTAATATAGTCGCACGATTCATTGAAAAGTAATCCATTCGTGACACCTCTGTTAAATGATTTTGCATTATTATATTACATCTTGCTATACAAAAAGAACCGGCTTGCAGCCGGAGATATAAACCGGTAAGTTTTAGTAAAGAACTAAAGACAACATTGTAACAAAGGTGCAACTTCCAATCGACTGTAGTTTCACAGGCATAGTATTAGTTACTCTATTTTCCCTCGTCTGCGATGTTCTTTTGTTCAGGTTGAAAAGTGGACGCAAAAATGTGATAGTAACGTTCTACTGGTTACCATCCGGAAAAATCTTAAAAGCAAGCTGTTTTGTCTTGGCTGAGTCAATAGCATAATACCTACTACCAATGCTATTGTAATGAGCCTTGGAGGCAATGTACTCTATGCTTCATAGATCTTTACCACTTTCCTATTGAGAGTTTAGAAGAGTCGATAAAGAATTGTCACTTTCCTGTATGGTTTAAAGCCAGAATAGATTGACAAGGATGTACATAACATTAACTATCTGTAGGCTGTTACAATTGAACAAGCTCGATCTTGGAAGCTGGGCAATAAGTTGTTACAACCCCCTCCCTATCTGCTACAACGGTTACTGTTTACCTCCGGTGTATCTTCGTACAAATCTTTTGTTGGGAAAAGTTCATGAACGATTTTATCTATGGAATTGTACTTTAGTTCAGGGCCTTGTTCAACACCTCGTTTGTAGGTTAGAAGTCCATATCTGAGTTCCCCATTTTGTCCTCTTAGCCTGCACAGAATTATGTCTCCTTTTCTTAGTTGTGTATGGGTCTGTACGAAACTATCGAATGAGCTTTCTGTCGTATCCATGTTCCAGACATAAAGCTTGTATGTCTTATACTCGTTTCTTGTGCTTCCACAGTTTACACAGTATGTGAGAGGTACGTAGAATCCAGACATAGATTGAAAGATTGCTTTCCCTGTTGTTTTAACTAACGTATTTATAATTCCATTCGATAAGTTTGATGGACAACATGGATTTAAACAGCTCCGTTCTAATGTCTCTTTACAATTTGTACACTTCTTGCTTTGGTTTGTTATTGAATACTTTTTTTTGCATTTGGGGCAGACGTACAGAAAGTAGTCTATTTCTCCGCAGAAATAACACTCATTCAGGTTTGTGTGCCAGAATGTTCCACAGTCTGCGCAAAC
>WUQU01000534.1 GCA_009889605.1 Candidatus Bathyarchaeota archaeon
AATGGGAACTATATACCTATCAATACATGAAAGCCTCTGGAGATACATACGAACAGTTAGGAACCATCATGAAAAATGGGACGGTACAGGTTTTCCGGACAAACTGAAAGGAACAGACATACCGTACTTTGCGAGAATCATAGCTATTCTCGACTACTATGATGAAGTGACAAATTTCGTCTCTGCAGACTGGGACAGTGAGATAAAGACACCGAAACAGGCGATAAACGAAATTAAGAGAATGGCTGGAACATTCTTTGATCCGGATTTGGTTAACAAATTTGTAGAATTCATGCAGACGGTGCACAAAATCGAAGTATGAATCAACGTTTCTTAGCACTGGCAACATTCAAGTAGAGGGGGGATTGAAATGTTATCACCTGTTGCTTTTTGGATCGTATTTGGGGTCGTGCTAATGGTAATAGAGATATTCACACCCACATTTTTCATCTTTTGGTTTGGAATCGGTAGTCTTGCTGCTGCTGTTGTTGCGTATTTTTACGAAAACACACTTATCGAACTTCTCACTTTCATAGTGGTGTCTGGAGTATTGGTTTTGTTGACAAGAAAATTGGCAAAGAAATTAACAGGTGAAGAAGTTAGAAGCATTAATGTAGATGAAATAATTGGTAAAGAGGCAATAGTAATTGAGCGTATCGATAACATCAAAGGAAAAGGCGTTGTAAAGGTCAACGGCGATATGTGGAGAGCTGTTTCGATTGAGGATCATATAATAATCAACGAAGGTGCAAAGGTAATTATAGAAAAAGTGGAAGGAGCACATGTAGTTGTGCGACCATCAAGTTCGGCGGAATCTAAGGAATCTGATTAATGGCACTGAAATTATTTGAAAAGGAGGGGTCGTGATGTACATAGTTCTTCTTGCTATAGCGTTTTTGTTGTTAATAATTGCTGCTACTGGTATCAGAATTGTAAGACCGTACGAACGCGGATTGATAGAAAGGCTTGGAAAGTTTAAAAAAGAAGTGCGTTCAGGTTTACACTTCATAATCCCATTCTTTGATCGCATGATAAAGGTTGATATGCGCGAACATGTTATCGATGTACCACCTCAAGAGGTCATTACAAAAGATAACGTGGTTGTAGTGGTCGATGCTGTTATCTATTACGAAGTAACAGATGCATTCAAATCAGTGTACAATGTCAACAACTTTGAATTTGCAACTATAAAACTTGCGCAAAC
>WUQU01000535.1 GCA_009889605.1 Candidatus Bathyarchaeota archaeon
AGCAGAACTGGGTGAGGCGCGAGCACGAAAAAACCAGTCAAGAAACCTTAAAAACTTTATCTCTCTTTTTAATACTTTCAGTAAATATTAAAATAACAAAAGAAATAAAGTAAGAAATGAAATGAAATAAGGAAATTGGCAATTTTCATAAAAGCGTAATACAAAATTACTCTTAGAGTGAAGCTAAAATTAAATCGCAATACTTTCAGTGAACTCTCTCCTAGCGCATTGCCCGCCGGGCGGCCGAAACAGCCTCATTGCTCGGGGCCAAATCCACTGCTAATATGTAATTGCGTTTTTTACTACCTTTTTAACTCCCATGTCCTAGCCTTCCAAGTGGGATTGTCTTTACACTAACAAGCAATATATCTCGCAATAACCAATGCCTTTACAACGGCGCAAGAATGGGCGTGACGCTAGAAATATAGTCAATAAAATTATAAATTTTATATCACAAAATTAACTTTATTCGAATATCCAAGTATCATCTTGGGGGTATCTCAACCAGAAGTGGACAAATGATTTTTTACCTGATCTTCGCATTAGGAAAATTATGAGATCCCACTCAACGTCTTGATATGATATAAAACCGTCAATATCAATATCACTACGTTTTATTATTGAGCTCTCCTTTACGGTACTCACTAATGTATTTCTTAACCGTTTTGCGGAGTCGGTTATTGGAATAGCTTTGTCACTACTGTTTTTGCCCTCATAGTAAATATCAAGAAGTGAAGATAGATATCTAAAAAATATATTTTCTAACTTCTTAATATCCTCGTCGAGTTTATTTTTATCAAAAGCGGAAAAGTTTATATGCGTTGTATACAAAGTTACTACCTTGCCTAGAGCCGTGTGCATAACTTCTATCTGGATTCCGGGGCGCCTTGTCGTCGCTGATCTATGGAACAAATCAAGTTCTCGATCTAATTCTTCCTCTTTTAACTCTCCGAATAGCCACTTAACCAATTCGCTGTTAAGATGAGTGAAATCCCATGTAGTTGTAAGAGACATACCGCCAAGTATCGTTAAAAACCACTTATGCCACTCACTTATACGGTTTCTCCAACTATCCCCGTAATAACGTTTAACTTCTGCCACGAATGACTCAACTACCCCTTTATCTATACCGCTTGACGATGCTAAGCGCAGAGATCTAAAAACCACACTTTCCCGCCCATCGCGCCGATACCTAGTTAGAAGATTTAGATACGATAATACGTGTAATCCATGGAATGCCTCATAGGGCTTTTCGCGAAGATGTTGAACACTATGTAGTACCTTATTTATAACATTTCTCTCAATACAACCATCGCTTCCCACGCATTGTTGGTAAGTGTAGAGAATATCTGCTAAAAGCAGGTATAAAGACAATATTTGAAAGTCTATGAAGGGGTTCTGGCTAGTGAGTCCTAGCTCGCTTATTTCTTCAAGAAACTTATTTCTCAGATTCTTAACATCTTCCCTATCAGTTGACTTTAAACGCCGGGTTACTAATTCAAGATACTCTTCATCCTCTAATGCAATATAGGCACAGATATATGGCGCCGTATAGCTCAACTTCTCAAATATTGGTAATTTGTCGTATCTCTCTTTAGCATCATTTTCACAATTTTTTACTTTACTGAAGATATATATATATTTCAGAAGATCTGCGAACTCTGTGACCATATCCTACCCGGCGAGTAAATTTTTGAGATCCGTTAATACTTCTTCTATAAACCTATTTAACGCGTCTGCATTGCCAGTACCATAACCCGCGACATTTGAGACTGCAACATATAAGGCCTCGGTAGGTATTATCTTCTCAATGACATCAACTCCAATCCCGATTAACGCGTTTCTTAGCGATCTAATATTTGTGGTTTTATGTCTTAATAGATAGAGTGTGGGC
>WUQU01000536.1 GCA_009889605.1 Candidatus Bathyarchaeota archaeon
AACGTCGAAGAGGGCACACCAATAAATTTTACGGAAGCAGTGTTCCTGAAAAACGTAAACGCCACTGGCTCTTTCAATTATGAAATAGCCGTCACACAGGCATTGTCAACTGACAATTTTGAAATAGCTAAAATACATGTTTACCAAAACAATACTGGGTCGTGGCAATACGTTGATACCTTGGATTTAACAGAAAACGATTCCACTAGCGGATCCTTAAGCCGCAGCAAATATCTACGATCCACCATCGAAGTAAAAGCCAAAACTACTGTTGGTGGGCAATTCAAACTTGAAGTAAGATACTGGGCTTAAACACATTATCTTACTTTTTCTTTTCTTTATGAATAAAATCTGGAATGCAACAGTCTTATGTGGCAAACGAGACTTAACATATAATAATGATTCAGCCTTAACTAATCTCACAGTATTTAAAAGCTGCTTATCTTGTGTTTTAGGGTTTCAATGTATGTGGCTAAGCCTTCTATGTCTTTGACTTCTCTCCAAACAAGCTGCAGGAGTTGACTCCAAAATTCTGTGTTTGGACGCGTTCCAGTCCTTTCTAGGCGTTGTTTTAGGCGTCTTGTCATTTCTCTTCCTCTTCTGTCAAAGTCTAATAGCAGGATTATTTCGCGGGTTCCGCTGTTTTCCACGAGTGAAATAAGGTCTATAAGCGCTTTTCCGCCTGTTTTTGCCTCTATTATTGGGCCGTTTATGCCTAGCGCCTTTAGGGCTTCAGCGTCCTTTTTGCCTTCAACAATTATTGGAACACCCTCAGCGTTTTCCTCTGCTAGGCTTTCCAGCACAAGTCTTATTTTTTCTTCTTTTTCTTGTAAACGGGCTAACAAGTTTTTTACCTTGATATTTGGGCTTCTTCCACAGTTTTTAGGCATTCGCGCGCTTCTTTATCCTTTTCAAAATATTCCCTTATGGGCTGTAGGATTTTGGCCAGTTCTTTTGCCACGGCGTTTTTCAAGTCCTGCGGATGAAGCGCGCCGCTGGTATAGGCTTTTTCAAGCGCATCATAATCCTCAAAAGTTACTGGTCCGCCGAATTTTGATGGACGCTCCACCGTGAAAGCCTCGTTTTCGTGGAATATTATATGTTTGACTATTTCCAGTATGGGGTTCATTTCCGTCTGCTTTTCGGGACACCACGCCTTCTTGAGTTTAGCCCTTATCTGCTCTTCAGTGTCGTGGATGAATATGGCTGTCCAAGGCTTTGACTTGCTCATTTTGCTGGCTATAACCTGTTCCAGCTTATCTTTGGTTTCGAGTTTTACGGGTTCCGCTATCCCCATAAGTAAGTGGTGGTGCACTGCAACAGGTTTTTTCCAACCCATTTTCGGGTAGATTTCACGGGCTAGCACGTGAGCTTTTCTCTGGTCCATTCCGCCGTGGGGAATATCCGCACCAATAGCCTTAATGTCTACGGCTTGCATAGGCGCATAAAAGTATTGGGACAAGTCGAGTTTTTCGTTTTCGCTTCGTCCCATTATGGTTAAACAGCGTAAAGTTCGTTTAAGGGTCATGTGTTTTGTAAATTTCAGCAGGTTTCGCCAGTATTCGTCGTTGTTGTGGTAAAGTTCTGAACCGACGACAATTTTTGCGCCTGGACAGAAAAACCTGAAAGCCTTCTCATAGTATTTGGTTGCCATTAAAATCTTGTTCCAGTCTCCGCCGAACTTGTTGTTTATGAAGCTGTGCCAATCAGCCAAGTACACTTGACAGTTTATTCCAGCCTTTAGAAAATCGTTTATTTTAAAACCCGCCATCACGAGGTTTCCAAGATGCAGCAAACCCGAAATCTCGAAGCCTATGTAATGTCCCGGATGCTCGTTGGTTTCCAGAAGCTCCCGTAACTCGCTTTCAACCAGGATTTCTTCTGTCGGCGGCCTTTTAATCAGTTCCAGTTTTGTTTCTACGTCCAATCTTATCAGCCAGAGGCGTTTATGGCTCTTTAAGTTTTGTGTGGAAGTTGGAATTAAAAGTTGTCTCGCGGGCGCCTTGTTTCCCACGATACCTATCACTTAACTTCACTGTGGAGCCATACGCTCCCCTCGGTTAAGCTCTCTCCGGCGTGGGAGGTTTTCGCGTTTTGCGCCCGCGCCCGCCGTGTCCCATGCTTGGGTAAACCCGCCGTCAAAGGCTTTTCGCCTCTGTTGGGTCCGTCGGCATGGATTTTCCGGCGGGATTAAAAGGCTCAGGGAAGGGGTCATTGCCAATTCATAGTTTCAATTAACAGTAAGTTAAATGTTGTTGTTTACGCGGATTTTGCGCCGACACCAATACCTTCAATGAAAGCTTATGGGCTGTGCTTTTTCTTCGGTATCAGCGTTTCCAAGTCTATTTCGAAGGCTGCTGTTGGGTTTTCCAGTTCAAAGTTGTTTAGGACTTCCGGGTGGATTTCGCCTAAAACGCCTACGCGTTTGTTTTTAATGTAGATGGCCGCGGTTCGCCCATCCAAGAAGCTTGGATGCTTTGCTTCTCTTATCTGCCAGTTTTCCAAGCCTAAATTCGCCAGAAGAGCCTCGCAGAAAGATTTCATCTCTGTAAAGTTTGCTGTTGAATGCGAGGAAACAGAGGCCACGTGCAGTCTTCTTTCGCACATGGTTTCTAGGCGCGGATTGATTTTGGCAACGTCTGAAACCTCGAAAAGCCTTTGTGGGAAGCTTTCATGCTTGTTTTCCGCCAAATTCTTCATCAGCCCAGGCAAAAGCAGCTCTCGCATAACCGTGTATTCCAGCGAAACCGGATTCGCAAGCTTCACGGGGTTTTCGGGCTTGACACGCATAAACTCGTAGTGAACCCGCTCATTAGTCAAAGTGAAGTTCATAACTTCCAAAAAGCCTAAGCCCACCATTACCTGCCGAACAGCGTCCGCAACCACGTAAACCGGGTGTTTCTCGCCAACCGTAACCGCCTTCGGAATGGTTGGCTTAAGCCTATAATAGCCGTAGCCTATGGCAACCTCTTCAACAAGATCCACCTCATGCATTATATCAATTCTGTAAGGCGGTATAGCAACGTCTAAAACGCCTTCCCCAACCTTTTCCGCGCCTAAACGACATTTCTCCAAACATTTTACAGCCTCTTCATCTGAAACCTTTATGCCCAAAAGCCTGTTGGCATAACCAACCCTAAGCTTCAGTTTTTCTGGCTCAAAGTTGGGCGAAACCACCGTGCGGTCGGGATATTTCACATAAACCTTCTCTATGGTGGCGCCCATGTCAGCTAGGGCTGTAGCCAAAACATTAAGGCTTTTTTCCACAGCCTCGTAACTTGGCCCAGTAACATCTAAAAACAGGTTTCGGGTTTCAACGCTTACACGAGTTAACTCACCATTTATAATAGGCGGCATAGAAAGCACATTTCCATCCCTATCCACCAAAAGCGGATAACGAGGCGCCCAATCCACCAAATGCCTATAGTCAACACCCTTCTCATGCTTCTCCAAAATCTCCTTAGGCGTCATAGCCTCACTCTTCCCCAAAGGAACAAACCTAACGCTTGTAGGCTCCACGGCCGTGTACCTGAAAGGCGGCTTAACCACATCAAGATTATGAATGCCTATAGACGCCTTTTTCCTGTCGCGGCCAATTCCCCAGTGAAGGTCTTCTTGCATATCCATCAGCTCAACCACAGCGTCCTCGTCAAGCCTTATGTTACGCACTATAGCCGCAAGCATGTAAGGCCTAACATCCGCAACCGCCTCGTCTATTACCAGCGTCGCCGTCGGCTCTTTTGCCTCATACTTGGGCAGGCCAGTTTCCCACCCCATAAAGCCTTTTAGGGCTCTTGCCACGCCAGCATAACTGCAAAAGTCTATGCGGTTAGGATTGTACTCCACCTTCACATAATCGGTGCCTTTCTCTTCAATGTCGAAGCCTATCCAAGGCAGCCACTTGGCTAAATCTTCAACGCTCACGGGCTTTCCGACAAACCTTGAAAACCGTTCAGCATAAAGCGTTATCACTGGCATAATGGCGTCCTCCTAAGCCAACCTAAAATGTTACCATAAAGCATACGAATATCATCCAAGCCCAACTCAATCATGGCTAAACGCTCTAGGCCGCCACCCCACGCCAGCACCGGATACTTAATGCCCATGGGCGCTAAAACTTCAGGCCGGAACATGCCCATTCCACACAGTTCCATCCAACGCTTAAGCTTCGGATGATAAGCCACCGCTTGGGCTGAAGGCTCAGTATATGGGAAGTAGCTTGGCCAAAACTCTATCTTTTCAATGCCGAACTTCGTGTAAAAAGTCTTTAAAGTACCCATCAGATCCCGCAATGTCGCTTTCTTGTCTACAACTATGCCTTCAATCTGATGGAATTCCGCCAAATGCTTGTATGTCACCTGCTCGTTTCTGTAAACCCTATCCACAGAGAAAACCTTTATAGGCGGCTTCTTATGCATAGCCAAATACTTTATAGTTTCAGCCGTCGTATGCGTTCTCAAAACAAGCTTTTTAGCTTCTTCATGGCTCCACTTATAGCCCCAACCCTTAGAACCCGTAACCCAACCGTTTTCATGGGTTTTTGCAACGCCATCCACAATTTCTTCTTTTGGAAGTCTACCAATCCGTGGGTTAGCCAAATAGAAAGTGTCCATCATCTCGCGAGCAGGGTGGTCTTGAGGCTGGAAGAGGGCGTCAAAATTCCAGAAGGCAGTCTCCACCATTGGCCCGCGGATTTCAGTGAAACCCATCTCCAAGAAAATTTCCCTAGCGCGTTTGATAATCTGCTGCAGCGGATGCGCTTTTCCCACTGGAGCGCTTGGGCCTGGAGCCGTCACATCAAACTTTGAAAACTTCACGTTTCGCCAACGCTTTGTGATTATGAGTTCGGGGGTAAGCTGGGTGACTTCTTCGAAAATCTCAAGGCCCTTTTTAACCGTTTCCCAGCCCTTCACGGTAAGCTCTAACTCGTGGTAAGCTTTGTCTTCAAGCTCTACAAGTTTACGCTTTTTCAGAACATCTACAGCCTCTCTAAATTCTTGGCTTAGTTGTTCAACAACGACGGATCCCCTCTCAGCAATTAAATTTAAAAGTTTCTCGTCGCTTCCCAGAGCGGGTTCGCTTTTAACCATTAAAAGGCATTTTTGTCCCCTAATTTCGCCCCATCCCTTCTTTTTCGCCCATCCTAAGGCTATGGGCACAAGACCTGCTTCAAGCTTTGCTTCGCAGGCTGCTTCTGCAACTTCTGCCTCACCGCCCAACTTCATAAGAGAACGGATTAAACGTCTTTCAGGCAAGCCGAGTTTGGCGTAGTTTTCCCCTTCTCTTGTTAGGGATGCAAGGGCGTATTTCTGCGAGGAAAGGGAGACAAGGTTCTCGGCGGATAATGTTAAAGCTGCCCGCATAACAGCCGCGTCTGCCAAACCGCTTTTTTCAGCTATTTTCTCGACAGAAGCCTTGCCGCCCAACTCCCGCAGAGCCAGCAAGGTTTTTCTTTCATTAATTCGTAAACTAGCCAAATCGCCACACCTTTAAACCCTTTCACGCTTTGTTTCATCGGCTTTGTAATGTTTACATAAAAACGTTTGAAGTGTTTTTAAACTATACCCTTGACTGCCGGAAAAAATTGCGGTTTTTATGGAAATTGGCGGGGCATCCCTTCACCGCATTTAAATCTTCACAAGAGTTATTTAGGAGTTGCGTAGAGCTTTGTCTAGGTGTACCCCTTGGAGTTTGAAGGAAAAGACATAATCTCCATTCGGGATCTTTCCCGCGAAGAAATAGATTACATATTAGAAATCGCTGATGCCATGGAACCCCTAGCCCATAAAGGCTCAGACATGCTTAAAGGGAAAATACTTGCAACACTGTTTTTTGAGCCCAGTACGCGCACCCGTCTAAGTTTTGAAGCAGCCATGCACAAGCTCAGCGGCTCAACCATAGGCTTTGCAGAAGCAGATATAGCCTCTGTGAGAAAAGGCGAAAACTTGGCTGACACGGTTCGCACTGTTGAGAATTACGTAGATGTAATAGCCCTAAGGCACCCTCTGGAAGGTGCTGCACGGCTTGCCGCCGAATTTGCAGAAGTGCCGGTTATTAACGGTGGAAGCGGCGCCGAGGAACACCCAACCCAAGCCATACTAGACTTGTACACGATTATGAAGGAGAAGGGCGAAATTGACGGTTTAAAAATAGCCCTTGTGGGAGACTTGAGGTATGGCAGAACAGTGCATTCGCTGGCCTACGCCCTATCAAAGTATAATGTTGAGCTTTACCTGGTTTCGCCGGAATCTTTGAAGATGCGTTGGGAAGTTCTTGAAACAATTAAAGAGAAAATTCCGGTGACGGAAGAGGCAAACCTTGAAAAAATTGTTCCACTTGTTGATGTCTTGTATGTTACGAGGATACAGAAGGAACGTTTCCCAGACCCGGCGGAATACATGAAGGTGAAGGGCTCTTACAGAATAGGTTTGGAAACTTTACGCAGAGCCAAAAAAGATATGATAGTTTTGCATCCGCTTCCCCGCGCCGACGAAATATCCTCTGAGGTGGATGAGACTCCTCATGCACGCTATTTCCAGCAAGTCTGGAATGGCATGGTGACGCGAATGGCGCTTTTAGCGTTAATATTGGGCGCGGTAAAATAGCATACTAAGCCATGGCTATGGATATCTCTTGAAATGGGTTAGGGTGGTTACAGCGCCACATGATGGACATTTGTTTAGCAGGCCAAACCAGCTTTTTTTGCAGTTGAGGCAGTAGGTTAAGTTGCGGTTGTAAGTGAAAAACTCCACCCCATAAGTTTCAATCAGTTTCCGGGATAGGGATAAAAGCTCGTTGGGCTCATGCGGGGTGTCGCCAAGCTCCACAACGGTTAGGCATCCATCATTAAGCCATTGGCATATCTCCTTTTCAACCATTAAAGCCTTCGAAAACTTTTCTCCATCTTGAAGGACGATTTTGCTGAAAGTTGAGTAGTAAGGGTTTTCCCGCGTTCCCAGAAAACAAACTTTGGAGACACCATACCTTTCAATATCCATCTTCGCCAGCCTTTCAGATGCTTTGATGAAGGGCAAAGCTGAGGGGAGCAGACGCTTTTCACGCCTCTTATCAGACTTAAAGGCAAAATCTGAAACGTATTTTGCGGTTTCTATGGCGAATTCCAAAGCGTTTTCATCTTCATAGACACTTTTGCCATGCAACGCTTTCGCGGCCTCTTTTAATCCAGCCAAGTTTATTAAGCGTGCAGAGCCTTCAAGTCTTAGATACTGGTCGCCATCAGCATTATGCATCAGAAAAGATAGCAAGCCCTTACCCATAGTTTTGAGTTCTCTATATTTTATTTCCAGAGCATGGGCTGACATCTCAAGCCTCTCCCTTAGAATTTCAAAGAATTTCGCTTTTTCCTTTTCACATTCGTAAGCAATTCTGGGCAGGTTTACGGTGAGGCAGCCTAGAACGCTTGCACGGAGAGTGTCAATTTCCCAGTCGCCCTTTAAATCTTCTTTCAACCTACATCCTGAAAAAGAGAAAGCCGAATGCTTCCCATTTTTCTCAGAGAGGCTTGCAAAAAATATTGTGCCTTTTTCCGATGCTAAACTGTGGGCTTCTTGAAGTGCCGCGGCTGCCTTCACGTCGGTAAAGGTTTCCGGGCGTATTTTAACAATTAACTTCGGATTTAAAAGGGGTTTATGCATGCCTTCCTCAGCCAAAACCTCGAATATAAACGAAGCCAAAAGTTGGCTTTCTTCAATAAAATCGCCGTATTTACCCATTTGTTCTCCGGAAACTCCAACAGCTGGTCTCTCAGCAACAAAGTCTGGAACAGTGAGCTCCAAGTTTAGGGAAACATTTGCACATTGACTTAAGGTAAAAATAAAAAGTCTCAAGGCTTCTTTGACCTTAGCCACCTCCACACCCTTGATAAAGGGGGCTAGAAAAATGTTAAAGTATTCCAGTGTCTGGGCGTCGCTAAGCTCTTTTGCAGACTGCATAACAACATTTAAGACTAGGGTTAAGGCAGCTTCCAAACTTTTAGGAGGAGGGAAAGAGGGTTGGAAAGCGTTTATTTTTTCAAGTTTTAAGCCGTTTTTGAAGAAAAATCGCATGTCGTGCACTATTTCGTCTGGTTTTAAAACCCATTGGCTTAAGTTGTGGATGTGAAGCGCGCCTGATAAATATGCGTCTGCAACATCTCTTGGAAGCACATTTAGAAGGGTGTATTCTTCAAAAACGGTTTTCCCAGCTTCCTCGCATATGGGGGATGCTCTTTGAAGGGCGGCACTTTTCGCCAAAAGAGATGAAACATCGTGAACTGGAAGCCCTAAACGAGTAAGCTTATGACGATATTCCTCTAGCCCCTTTTCAATGAGAATTGCGTTAACAACCTCTCTTATCAGGGGAGCGGTTAAATACTTTGTTTTGGCTTTAACTAGGCGTCTTTCAGCTTCTTTTGCGATTTTCTGGGCTAAATCAACGGGCAAGTCGGCTTCCTTTATTAGAGATTCTGCAATTTTGTTGACGTCGAACTCCTCTAGCGAATAGCGGGAAGTGCGAACAAGAACTTTTTGAACTTTTAAACCTTTTTTCTCAATTTCTTCAGCCACGTCGATAACCATTTTGCCAAGCTCGGTTAAGCAGTATTTTTTAGACTCCACATCCACCTCGACCAAATCAGTTTTAAGAAGGAACTTCAGATGGTAAGCAAAGCGGCCGGCATCCCTGCTGGGACTCATCTTCAACAAATTCATCAATTCAGTGTAAGAAAGGGGCCCCTTATCAAAAAGCAAGTTAAGAATATGAAGTCTAACAGCTGAAGAAACCGCTTTCAACACTTTAATTCCACGCAAACGCTGCTGGCTAGACAAACGCCAAACCTCCACGGCACACAGACAAAGAATATAACCACCTTAAGGGTTTAAAATTTAAGGAAACAATGCTTATTACACTTAACTTCAAATAGCAAAAATACATCAAAACGGGGCTGTCGGCTAGCTTGGTCCAGGCTCTGAGCCTCGGGCGCTCGGGACCCCGGTTCAAATCCGGGCAGCCCCACCATTTTTGGCAATTCGCCAGGCTTAATAAGGCTCTTCAGCGGGTTCTTTGCCGCGTTTCCCCTTTTTAAATTTGAGTTTTGCTGTGAGGATTTTTTCTGTGGCGAAAAGCCTTGAAGCAGCATACATGACAACTATGGTGAAAATTGAAACGTATATTATGCCGATGGCTGCAGTCCAGTAATCGCCCATTGCGACGGCTCTTGAAGCGATAACGGGATGGCTGTACGGAATAGCGTATAAAACCAGCTTGAGGGAATAAGGCAACGTGTTAATGTCTACATACATGAGGGCGAAGGCTGGAAGGAAAATGAATGGATAAATGTAGCCGACGAAGGACTGGGCACTTCGAACGTCTTCCGCGAAAGCGGACAATATGACGGCTAAGGCTAAGGCTGAAAGCATAGTTACGAAAAGGGACAAACCCAAAAGAATGTAACCCAAAAATGACGGGGCAAGCCCAAGGGAAGCCAAATCAATGTTTATGCTGGCAGTAACCCCGGATAGAACAGAACTCATGAGATAGCTGTAGCCAGCCATGTAGGCGATGGCGCCTATCGCCGCAACAACAATTGAGCCGGAAAGTTTCCCTAAAAGTATAGCGAGACGATCCATTGGCATAGTTAAAAGTGTTTCAAGGGTTTTCTCTTCTTTTTCCACAGCCACCGAGGTTGCAGCGATCTGCACAGAATAAGTTAACAAAATCATAATCGTAATGGGCAAAGCAATAGACTGAGACATCATCAAGCCAGACACCATGGCGGGGTCAACACCATGTTTAATTTCGCCCTTAACAATCGCAGATTTCTCCGTGTACAACACGTCAGGAGCTATTGCCCTGTTAAATTGGCTTACTAGATTGTCAACTATAGAAGAGCTGATGGTTTCGAACATGCTTGTCCCAAGAAATACGCCGTAAAAGTTCAGAGACGCTTTCACGGTTGAGTTACTGAAGTGGGCGGTAACGTTTTTGCTGAATCCTTGAGGGATTTCAAGAATCTGCGTTGTATTATATTTATTCACCAGTTCCAAAACTTTGCCATTTTCAAGAGCAGTATTATTTTCAACTAGGAACTTAACCCCCGCCTTCTGAAGAAAACTTATAAAGGTATGGGACCATTCTCCGCCGTCATTGTTAACCACCACTAGGGTGGCTTTTACGGCTTGCTCTTGCGCAGACTGCACTGCATAGCTCATAACTGCACCTAAAACGGGAAACATTATCAAAGGCACTATTATCATGCCCAAAAGAATCTTGGGGTCCCGGACAAGCTCTTTAAGCTCTTTTAACAGAAAGTTGCCAAAGCCTTTAAGCAATTTTAACCACCTTCGCGAAAACCTCTTCCAGGTTTTCACTCTCAAACTTTTCCTTAAGCCCTTGGGGTTCGCCTTCAGCAACCAGTTTACCCCTGTTTATGAGGGCGACTCTGCCGCATAAGTGTTCAACTTCCAACATGTTGTGGCTTGAAAGAAGCACTGTAACGCCATGCTCTTTAACGTATTTTTTAATTATGTCTCGAACATGGTAGGCGTGGATAACGTCTAAACCGCTTGTAGGCTCATCTAGAATCGCCAACTTCGGCTTCACCATTAAGGCTCTTGCAACAAGCAGACGGCGTTTCATTCCTTTACTGTAGGCTTTAGTTTTATCTTTCAGCCTTTCGCCTAAACCAGATATCTCAGCTGCCTCATTAACCATTCTGCGAGCTTCATCTTTGTCCGTGGTATGAAATTTAGCCATAAACTCCAAGTATTCAAATCCTGAAAGATACCTGTAGGCACCGGCTTCCTCTGGAAGATAAGAGATAATTTTGCGCACTTCAGCAGCGTTTTCAACCACATCAAACCCGAAAACCTTCACGGTGCCAGAAGTGGGTAAAAGCAACGTGGAAATTATCCTTAAAGTTGTTGTTTTTCCAGCCCCATTGGGCCCAATAAGCCCAAAAATCTCTCCAGATTTTACACTGAAGCTCAAACCATCTAAAGCACGGATTTCTCCAAAAATTTTCGTAACGTTGGAGGCTTCTATTGCAAAGCTCATGGAAAGACACAGCCTTGAACGGTCAAGCAAACTAAAATTGGACTACTTAAACATTTCTCGGAATTAATGAGTTAGGCCGCAACTTTTTGTTAAACCTTCCAGTCTAATTCATGCCTTTCAGAGAAAAACGCGGTTATTATACCTATAAAAAGGATTAATGATGATAATGGCTGATAGAATAAGAAGTATATTAGAAATTCTGCGAAATTAAAGTGTAGTTTCAACTTTTTTGAAGCTGCATAGAAGAGGATTGAGAACATGAAAAAGCTTAGGAGAAATGTTGCCAAAAATGTTAAGAGAACTTCTCCCACATTGGGAATTAAAGGTATTAAAATACTGGATTTCACTACAAGAAAGGATGGAACAAAATTGGGAATTCTATAGCCTAGAAAATTTGTGAAAACATAATTGAACAGTATCGGAACGAATGTCGGGAAAAGTATAATGAGGCTTGGAATCACAATATGGGGATACCTTGCCACATACTTCAAAAATTTTCTCCAATAATCCTTAAGCCACAAACCAGTGCCTATCCCCCACCTTTTCCTCTGAATGAACCAGCTTCTCCAATTAGAAGGCGCCTTCGTATAAGCTTCCAATTTTTCCGCGTACTTGAACTTTTTATTCTTCAGAAGGGCCTTAGCCGCCAAGTCAAAGTCTTCTGATACAACCTTTGAAAAACCCCCAACCTCTTCGAAAGCTTCTCTTTTAATGGCGAAGGCAGCTCCGTTAATGCCTATACATCTCTTAACAAGCCGCGAATAAAGAAAACTCACAAGATTAGAACTTACAAACTCATAATTCACCATTCGAGAAATGAAAGAATTATTAATAATCCCCTTTCTGATGTCTAGAATTTCGGCTTCAGCCATCTCTCTTTCTATTCCTTCCAAAAAGTCTCCGTCCTTAAGCTGAACGTCAGAGTCTAAGAAAACCAAGATTTCCCCGCTGGAAATTTTTATGGCACTGTTTAGGGCTTCAACCTTACCTTTCCTCTTGCTGTTTAAAATGAAGTTCGCTTTGCATCCATAATTCTTAACGGTTTTAATGGATTTTTCGTCAGGCTCGTCTATGACAACAAAAATCTCCTTATCCGCATAAGCGCTGCCAGTGAGGACATCTAACAGGGGTTCCAATAAATCTGAGCTTTT
Source organism: Candidatus Bathyarchaeota archaeon (assembly GCA_009889605.1). Lineage (GTDB taxonomy): Archaea > Thermoproteota > Bathyarchaeia > Bathyarchaeales > Bathycorpusculaceae > WUQU01. The sequence continues at coordinate 12,204 of WUQU01000536.1, forward strand.
ATAAACGGGTATGAACACGCTAATTTTTTTATCTGTTAAAAATTTTGAACAATTGGCTAACTCGCCTTCAGCCTTAATTGGATCGGTTGTGTCACGCGTCGGATCCAGCGTCCCGCTCATGGACTACACAACTCTGGGGGAATTAACACACTCTCTATTTGATTAGTTTGTTATACTCAATTTAGCTTATATCGGTTTATGTCGCTTACTGCAAATAAACTTGTTCACCAGAATAACATGATCACCATTATTAACCGAAATTTGAAAGGCGTCAATAATTTTGATAGCTACGATTAGGTGTTTAGTAGCCGCCCAGACTTCTGCTGAGCAGAATGGCTACAAACACTCAAACGATTTTGATGTCGCTTTAACTTTAATTAGAGTAATCTACGTTTCGCGTTCAGCTTTCTCCTTTTGTTTCGCTTGTGATTTCTTCTATAGGTTTTGGCGGAGGTGTTGTCGCCATGGTCCAGCCTATCCACGCACCAGTAGCCATAACAGCGATAAACGCTATAAACACTGGAACTGCTATGGTCCAGAATCTTATTTCTGTGTTTGCTGCTTGGATTCCTATGTTTCCTAGCCAGCTTGGGAAGAAGAGGGTGGCTATGTAAAGTATGGCGATTGCCACGCAGATTATGAATATTGCTCCTCCTATTGCTTGGTCTTTACTCAATGGGTTCTTTCACCTCCGTGAACGTTTGTGGTTAATGCTTTTTATGATTTGAAGGTATTTAAAAGATATTTCTTGTCTGGGAATTTTTGGAAAGGATTGTTGTTTATTTTAGTTGAACGATTTCTTCATTGTGGGGTTTTTGGGATGTTTTTGTTATGTTTTTGATGTGTATTTGTGTAGGTCTGGTGGACAATAAAGTTTATTAAGATTTAATACAACCGCGTTTAAATAGGTGTAAAAAATGGCGATGTAGAGAATAACGTTGGGAACCATGGCTGCAATTGCGGTTATTGGACTTGTTGCAAGTGTTTTGGGGGCGCTTGTGGCAACCCAAAATTTAAACAACACAGCTACGATTAAGGCTGTTGGAGTCGGCGTTTATTCAAATAGCCAGTGCACTCAGCCAGTCTCATCTATTGATTGGGGAGTGTTGACGCCTGGGCAAACGTATACTAGAGTGATTTATGTGAAGAATATGGGTTATTAGTGTAACGTGGAACAGGCAGGGTGCAACGCTGGCTGCGGGATCTAGCGTTAACGCTACGTTGAGCCTTACAGTTCCTACAGGCATATCAGGAGTTACGAGTTTTAGTTTTGTGATAACTATAACTGGTGCGGAGCAAACGTAGCAGTTTTTGCGTATTCAGTTTAATTTTCTTTTTTTGGGTTTTTGTTGGAGTGTTAAGGTGCCCCTATGGAATAGTTTGTGGCGAGGGTTTTTACGGGTGGTCATGAACCGTGGGGCGTAGAACCCGTAAAAGTTTGAATTTGTTGATGATTTTACGGTTTCGGGCTTTTCTAGCCTAGGTAGTGGGCGTTTATTCCTTCTTTTTTAGCAATTTCCGCTAATTTTCTGTCTCCTGTTATAAATTGGTTGGCGTTAATCTGTTTTGCTGAGGTTATTTGGAGTGCGTCAGTTTGACAGATACGATATTTTTCTATAAGAGTCCATGGGTCTTTAATAAGCTTCGTTCTTACTTGAATGGTTTTAATTAATCCATGTTTTATGAGCCTTAAGTTTCTGTAATTAGTAGCTCACGGGCTTTCTTGTGATCATTCTTTTCTATCCATTTCTTCTTTGGCAGGTGTCTAATACTCCTAAGGCTTCGCCCACATTCCAAACAAAGAAAGCCAGTTTGGTTTCGCCTTGGAGAGTTTTTGTGTAAACTTCTTGAACTTGAGCTGCGCCATCTTCGAGCACGTATCTTTTGACTAGGGCGCTTGAGTCGAGGTATGTTAGCAAGCGGCTGAATCCCTCAATTCCCGAACAACTTTTCCCGCTGATGCTCTAACTTTTGACCCAATTGGGGAAACATCAATTGTCTTTATAGTTTCGGAAATTATGTTTTCGAGGGCTTTTGCAACTACTAGACCGCTTAGCTCTTCTTCTAAGGCTTTTTCTACAGCTTTACTTACTCCCTTTAAACCTTCTTCAACGTTAGCCTTAAGCTTGAATTTTTTCCAGAGATCTTCGTTGATTAATATGCTTGTTTTAATTTTACTGGCCAGGTTATTCCCTCTGTAAGGAATGGAGTATATACTCCTATTTTTGTTTTGCACCTTAAAATCCAAGATTGACTTGAAAATTTTATCACATGAAAGCGTTTTGATGCTTCACGATAGAAGATTCGTTAGAGTAGTATCCTTTGCTTGTAACTTCTAACGTTAAGGAGTCGCCTTCTTTGATACAAAGCATCATAATTTGAAGGATGGTAATCTCCCTTTTTTATCGACTTTATAATTTCAATTTTAAATTCTTAAAAAGGGACGCTTTTTCTTAAAACCTTTATTTATACTTAGTTTTTTGTTTAGCCTAGTGGCTATGATTTAGCTTGTAGGCTTTCTGGACGGCAATCTTTGGAATATCTGAGTTAGGAGTTTATTTACTGAATTCAAAATTATTTGAGATGGCTTGTTTTAGGTGTTTGGCAACTGCCAGACTTTTGTTGGACAGAATATAGCTGCCAACACGATTAGAGTTTTTTAATGTTATTGGAATTTGAGGTTTTGTGGGTAATGTGAGGTTTTAGGGCTAAATACTGAAAGTCTTGATGAAGTGAAAATAAAAAATTAGGGTGGGGGATTGTGGGATTGTGGAGATTGTTAATGGGGATGTTTCTAGGCTGTATTGTTTGCCGTTTTCGCACTATTTTGCAACTGCGCCTGAGTTTAGGTAGTAGGTTCCGTATGAGGTGAATTCTTGTTTTCCTGCGGGGTTGTGGTCTGTCCAAACGTGTAGGATTATTGTTGCGCATTCTCCGCTGTTTAGTGTGCCAATGTACCAGTTAAGGAAAACTTTTTGCGATTTACCTTGAGTTGATAGTATGGGTGTTGAGCCGCTTGAGCCACCGCTGTAGGCTATGAGTTCTACTCCGAATTCTGCTCCGAACCTGTCTGAGAGCCTTACGTTAGTGATTGTGCGTGGTGTGCATATCTGGATTTGGATCCACCAGTCGTAGAATGTGTTTAATTGGAGGCCTGTTGTTGGACTGGAATGGTATGTGTTTCTGCCGGGGTATGTCTGTCCATTTCCAGCGCATACATGGTCTTGTTGCGGATAGTATCCCGAGTAAAGTGCTTGTTTAGTCAGGGTTACTTCACAGACTCCGCAACTTTTTGCTGGTGAAATTAAGAACAACAGAAGAAATGATGAAACCATTACCAGAGAAATGATTTTCAATTTCAATATTTTTACCTCTGTTAGACTATGATAAATCGCAGCATATAAGTTGGCATGAATTTCTGTTATAGAAGAACTTTAAAGTTTTCTATAATATTCCTTGGCTTGTTTTTGGTTTATTGCTGGGGTGAAGCAGTTATGAACATGTCAAAGCCCGAATTCTCCTACGTTTTTAGCTAACAGGTAGTCAAGGAAACTCGCGTCGGAATATGCTTTTAGTGTTAAGGTTAGGTAAATCATGTCATTGGGGTTAAGAGGCGTATTGTTATAGTTCCATGTGAGGCTTAATGGTTCGCTTATTGGCGGACTCTTTTCAGCATGTATATTCCGCAACTGACGCTCCAAATGCCTACTACGCACAGAATACTCCCTATAACGCTCCAAAAA